>JAGALI010000058.1 GCA_017625275.1 Clostridia bacterium | reverse complement strand
TCAACCACCCATACTGGTCACTCAATGAAAGAGAGGATTACATAAACCTAAAGGGGCTTTGGTCACTTGAAATCCTTAACTACGCAACTGAGCTAGAGACAGGAAGCGAGTATTGTCCATATATCTATGATGATATGGTGAGAAATGGTATGTATAACCTTGTTTGTACAATGGGTGATGACAACCACAATCACGCAGGCGTTCGTGAGTCCTTTGGCGGCTCAACAATGATAGGCGCTAAGGAGCTTAAGTACGACCAAGTAATTGAGGCTATGGAAAAGGGGCATATCTACTGCACAAGCGGACGAAATAACCCACCTGTTTTCAAGGCGCTTTATGTTGAGGATAACATAATTAAAATTGATTGCTCACCTGTTGTTAATATTGTTGTGAATGGATATGGTAGAGCTGACAGACATATAACCGCACCAGAGGAAGAGACAATAACCCACGCAGAATTTCCACTTCGTGAGAGTGATGTGTATTTCCGTATCACCCTTCGTGACGAATATGGAAACAATGCACATACTCACACCTATATGGTAGCTGATTATATTGAAAAATAAGAGGTAAGCATGAAAAAATATCTTTTACCTAAAAATGTAAATTGGTATAGGGCAAATCTCCACTGTCATACAACAGTGTCAGATGGGGCCTTCACACCTGAGCAGGTTAAGGAGGCATATAAGGCAAAGGGATATTCGATAGTCGCATATACCGACCATGAAATTCTTTTGGACCACTCTGACCTTAATGATGAGAGCTTTCTTGCACTCACAAGCTCTGAATATTCTGTAAATGAGACAGTGCCAACATATCCAAATTATGAGGGACAAGAGATAAATCCTTGGGTAAGAACGAGAGTTGTACATATGAACATATTCTCAAAGGACCCCCACAACACCTTTCAGCCTGGCGCTCACGATGATACGCTATGGGCGTGTGGAGGCAAGTACAAGGGGCAGGGAAAATGTGATGGCTACAAGCGTGAATATAGCATCGAAAGCATAAACGAGGTTATAAAAAGATGTAATGAGGCAGGCTTTTTGGTTCAGTACAATCACCCCTCGTGGTCGCTTAACGATAAGGATTTGTACCTTAATCTAAAGGGACTTTGGTCGCTTGAAATTTTGAACTATGCAACCGAGAGAATAACAGGCAAGGAATATTGTCCTGAGGTTTACGACCAAATGGTTGCCTCTGGAATGTATAATCTTAATTGTACAATGGGAGACGACAACCACAATAGAGGTGGAAGCGTAAATCACTCCTTCGGTGGCTCAACAATGATAGGCGCTAAGGAATTAAAATACGACCAAATCATTGAGGCTATGGAAAAGGGGCATATCTACTGCACAAGTGGACAAGATAACCCACCACAAATAAAGGCGCTTTATGTTGAGGATAATATAATTAAGGTTGATTTTACCCCTGCACAAACCGTTTTCTTGAATGGCTATGCGCGCAATTATCGAATTGCCGAGGGAGAAAATGGTGAGGACATTACTCATGCAGAATTCCCACTTGATAAAAACGATGTTTATTTCCGTATTACAATTAGAGACAAATACGGGAATAACGCACATACTCACACCTATAATGTAGAGGACTACATTGAAGAATAAACTATACTGTAAAAATATTGTAAAAAAGGAATGCAACAACGATGAACATTATTAACGAACTCGCAAAAGAATTTAATTTAAGAATAAGTCAGGTTGAGGCAACTGTTGGACTTATTGACGACGGAAACACAATCCCATTTATTGCCCGTTATAGAAAAGAGGTAACAGGCTCTCTTGATGATGCTATTCTTCGTGATCTTGATGAAAGACTTAAGTACCTTCGTTCTCTCGAAGAGAGAAAGGCAGAGGTAAAGGCTCTTATCGAGGCTCAGGGTAAGCTAACACCAGAAATTGAGGAGGCGCTTGTAAACGCAAAAATTCTTACAGAGGTTGAGGACATTTATCGTCCATTCAAGCCAAAGAGAGAAACAAGAGGCTCGCTTGCAAGGAAAAGAGGACTAGAGCCACTTGCACAGCTTATAATGGAGCAAAGAGACACGTATTCTCCAAGCATTGATGAGGTAGCAAGTGATTATGTTACAACTGAGGCTGAGGATAAGAAGATGCATGTCAAGACAGCCGAGGATGCGATAGCTGGAGCAAAGGATATTATCGCTGAGGACATCTCCGATAATGCCGAGTACAGAAAGTCAATTCGTGCCCTTACCTTCGACCATGGAACAATCGTTTCCAAAAACACAAAGGAGGAAAGCTCCGTTTACGATGCCTACTATGAATATAGCGAGAGCGTTAAGAAAATCCCAGGTCACCGTGTGCTTGCAATAAACCGTGGCGAAAAGGAAGAATTTTTGAAGGTTAGCGTTCAAATAGATAGCGATATTATTCTAAATCACCTTTTCTCACAAATCATTACAAATACAAAGAGCCCTGCAAAGGAGTACATTGCATCATCAATCGTTGATAGCTATGATAGACTTATCGCGCCAAGCGTTGAAAGAGAAATCCGCACAGCGATTTTCGATAACGCAAGTGAAAGCGCAATTAAGGTGTTCTCAGATAACCTTAAGCATCTTCTTATGCAAGCACCTCTTAAGGGTAAGACGGTTCTCGGCTACGACCCAGGCTACAGAACAGGCTGTAAGCTTGCAGTTGTAGACAAGACAGGAAAGGTAATTGATACAGCGGTTATTTATCCAACAAAGCCAAGAGAGGATATTGAAGGCTCGACTAAGATAGTTGAAAGGCTTATAAGAAAATATGGTGTTGATGTGGTTGCAATCGGTAATGGAATTGCATCAAAGGAAAGCGAAATCTTTATCGCAGGAGTTCTCAAGGGGCTTGGCGATACAAACAAAAAATATATCGTAGTAAGCGAGGCAGGCGCGTCTGTTTACTCTGCATCAAAGCTCGGAACAGAGGAGTTCCCTGATTTTGATGTTACACAGCGCTCAGCTGTTTCAATTGCAAGACGCTTGCAGGACCCACTTGCAGAGCTTGTTAAGATTGACCCAAAATCAATAGGTGTAGGTCAGTACCAGCATGATATGAAGCAGGCAAGACTTGACGAGGCGCTTGGTGGCGTGGTCGAGGATTGCGTAAACAGCATAGGTGTCGATGTAAATACAGCATCATATTCACTTCTTTCATACATTTCTGGTATCAATCTTGCATCAGCAAAAAACATAGTAAAATATCGTGAGGAGAATGGCGAGTTTACAAAGCGCTCACAGCTTCTCAAGGTTCCAAAAATCGGCGAAAAGGCATATCAGCAGTGCGCAGGCTTCCTAAGAGTTCCAGACTCCAAGGAAATTCTTGATAATACAGGCGTTCACCCAGAGGCATATGAGGCAGCAAAGGCGCTTCTTGAGAAATTTGATTACACAAAGGACGATGTTGCAGGAAGCAAGCTCGGAGACCTTCGCCAAAAGTGTGCAAAGTACGGAACAAAGAAGCTTGCAGAGGAACTTGGAATTGGTGAGCCAACCCTTCTTGATATTATAGGTGAGCTTGAAAAGCCAGGACGCGATGTTCGTGATTCCTTGCCACAGCCAATCCTTCGTGACGATGTTCTCGGAATGGAGGATTTAAAGGAGGGCATGGTTATGATAGGAACTGTTCGAAATGTAATCGACTTTGGCGCGTTTGTGGACATCGGTGTTCATCAGGACGGACTCGTTCATATATCTGAGATTTCCGATAAATATATTAAGCATCCAAGCGAGGTGTTGAGCGTCGGTGATATAGTTAATGTAAAGATTAAGAGCGTTGATCTCAAGAAAAAGAGAATAGCATTGACAATGAAGATGTAATGTTGACAAAATCAACAACCCTGCACAATGGTTGTGCACCTTGCACAAAAAAATCGACGAAATTTTGTGCAAAATACCACTATTAATTTTGTCAACTTTCTGTTATAATTATTTTATATTAGAATGCCTATTTACGGCCAGTCAATATAAAAATACGAAATTTTGCTAAAAAGCAAGGAGAAATAACACATGTCAAGCTTGTCACTAAAACACATTTACAAGAAATATTCTGGTGGCGTAACAGCCGTTTCCGATTTCTGTCTTGAAATTGCAGATAAGGAATTTATTATATTCGTAGGTCCTTCGGGATGTGGAAAATCAACAACCCTTCGTATGATTGCGGGACTTGAGGAAATCACAGAGGG
>JAGALI010000057.1 GCA_017625275.1 Clostridia bacterium | reverse complement strand
TGGGTTTTCACACCTGTGTTTTCGTTTAAAGTAATTCGTTAACAAGCGCTTCTAGCTTACAAGCAATATCCTTATCCTTTATAAGATGCTTGTATTTTTCAAAATAAGCCCTAAGCGCCACCTTGTTTATTTTTCTTGGCATTCTAAAATAAGCTAATTAAAGTATATCATCGAAGCATGAAAAAAATCAACGATTTACTTGACATTTTTTTACTAAAGCGTTAAAATATATACATGAGCACACATAGGGGAAAGCACGGTGTAAATCCGTCGCAACAGCCATTGCCGTAAAAGTCGGAATGCCATATGCGTGTTTTCGGAAATCCGAATGGTAAAATAGCTCTGGGTAATGGGGGCGAAGGGACCGAGGAATGCGTGATGCTTTCATTCTTCTGGTGATTTTATCTCAAATAAAATATAAGGAAGAATAAAAATGAAAAGAGCTTTAACACTAACACTTGCACTTTTGATGCTTTTTGCATCGGTATTTGTAATTGCGTCCTGTAAAAAGGACGACGGAGAAGAGGTAAGCTTTACTCTTGTGGTGGTTCATCTAAACGGAACAGAAAAATCCTTTGACATCACAACCGAAAGGGCATATCTTGCCGATGCCCTTGTTGATGAGGGTATCGTATCTGGCGAGGATTCTCAATACGGACTTTATATTACTACTGTAGACGGAGAATATCACAAATTTGAGGATGACGGCAAATATTGGGCGCTTTATGTTGGAGATGAAATGGCATCTACTGGCGCATCCTCTCTTGAAATTTCCGAGGGCGCTACATATAAGCTAAAGGCAGAATAATAAATTAAACTAAAGCATCAAAAAACGCTCACATTGTGAGCGTTTTTGTTTTTATAATACAAATAGCTTGATGGGCTTAATTGCTGTGCCGTCCTCGAATTCTCTAACCTCGCCAAGCGCGAAAAATCCGTTTTTGTCGCAAATTCTTATGCGTGTGCCAACAGGAAAATTAGCACCTATTTTGGACTGATAAATCTCACAGCCACTGTGACAAAGACGAGAATAAAAATCGCTTAGCACAACAGAATCGCAATCCTCAAAAAGCGCCTCGGTTGGGATAAGAAGGTCAGCACGCTCACTTTCGCTTAGAGTAGCAATTTGTTCAAGGGTGTGTGAATTATCAATAGTAAAATTGCCACTTTTAGTACGGCGAAGCGCACTCATTGTAGCGCCACAGCCAAGATATGCACCAATGTCAGCACAAAGCGTGCGAATGTATGTTCCCTTGGAGCATTCAACAGTGATTTTATAAACCCCGCGCGCCTCGTCTATAGCCTCTGGGACGATAGAGGAAATATGTATTTGTCTTGCCTGTCTTTCCACCTCAATGCCCTCACGCGCAAGGTCGACTAGCTTTTTGCCGTTTACCTTTAATGCACTGTACATAGGTGGAATCTGAGATATATCCCCAACAAAGCGCTCACATGCGCTAAAAAATTCTGCTTTTGTGGGGAGAGTGTCGCATTTTGATAGAATTTTACCGCTTATATCCTCGGTGTCAGTTGTGATTCCAAGCGTGATTTCAGCTATATAGCACTTGCCCTCGGCGCTTAGATATTCACTCGCCTTTGCAGCCCTGCCGATAAGAATAGGCAAAACTCCTGTTGCCATAGGGTCAAGCGTGCCCGTGTGACCAACTTTTTTTGTACCAAAAAGCTTACGCATTTTAAATACAATATCATGAGAGGTCACGCCCTCGTGCTTGTCAACTATAACAACTCCAGAAAGCTCATTGTTTTCCATAATTGTAAATTCCCTCTGCAAAAAGCTCCTTTAGCATTTTTACAGCCTCAGCAGTTTCCGTATCAGTAATTGTAGCACCAGCAGCCCTTGGATGTCCGCCACCACCAATTTTAGCACAAATCGCAGAAACATCTATATCTACATTAGCACGGGATGATACAGACAGCTTGCCCTGTGTAGTGGTTTCCTTAATTGTAACAGCGATTAAAACGCCATCAATTGTGCGAACAGTGCTTATAATATCACCAATATCATCGTCATTGATGCCATATTGCTTTTTCATATCATTTGTTACAAGTAAAACTGCAAGCGCGCCATCAAGAAGTATTTCAGTGTGCTCAAGCGCCATTTTTTGCGCTGCAAGCTCACCCTTGGTTTTAGCATCAAATATAGCATAATTTATGCTTGCAAAATCAATTCCTGTAGCCACAAGCTCAGATGCATAAACAAGCGCCTTTGGCGTGGTATTAGAATATTTAAAGCATCCTGTGTCGCCAGAAAGACCGGCATAAACACACTCAAAAAAGCGTGAGGGTAGCTTATCTAAAAGCCCAAGCTCCCTTGCTATATCATAAACAATCATAGCAGTAGCAGGCGCAAGGTCCTCATAATAGTCAGCAAAGCGCGCGCTCATCTCGTGATGGTCGATAATCAAATCAACCCTGACAGAAAAGCGTGAATAGTCACCAAGCTGAACAGCAGATCCTACATCAATGGCAATAACTCTTTCGTAATCCGAAATATCGAAATCAAGCGTCAAATCCTCACCAAGCGTGATAAAATTGAACTTTGGATTTGGTCGATCACAGCATGCAACCCTAGCCTTAGCACCAAGTGCCTCTAAAACGCATTTTAAGGCATAGGCAGAGCCGAGAGTGTCTGGGTCCGGATTTTTGTGACAAAAAATGAGAAAATTTTTGTTAAGCTTAAGTGATGATGCCAACTCAGCAAGTGAGAGCTTATTCATCATACTCACCATCCTCAAGAGGCTTGATATCAAGCGTGTTTAAAATTTTTGAGATGCTTGCACCATATTCAGCAGAGCCGTCATATTCAAAGGTAAGCTGAGGAGTTTGACGAAGATTAATTCTTCTGGCAAGCTCAGAACGGAAAAATCCCTGAGCGCTTTTGAGCGCCTTTAAAACCTCGCTTTTATCTCCAGTAATAACGGAGAAGTATATCTTAGCGAACTTAAGGTCACCAGACACATCAGCACCTGTAATTGATACAAACGCCTCGGCAATTCGTGGGTCCTTAACATCTCTTATAATTTGCGCCATCTCTTCCTTGACAGCGTCATTTATTCTATTTCTTCTGTATTTAGCCATAATTACTCCTAAATATTTGAATTATGATTTGATTGTCTGAGCATATCCTCGGTGTATACCTCGCTACCGAATGGAGAGTATGCGAATTTCGCTATCTTTATACATTGTACTGCAAAGGGAATAAATATAATTGTAACGCTAAGCACAAGGGCAAGCACAAGATAGATAAGCGAGATTGTAGGGCCTACAATCGAGCCCCAAATAACATTTGGAAGGCTAGGGTCACTTTGCTCAAATTCAACGGTTTTACCAAACGGAAAAGCCTCAAGACACGCAATTTCAAAGAGAGCCTTTCCAGCAGGAATACCTACAACGGAAAGCAAAAGAACAGCGCTAAGAACAAAGTGAATAGCGCAAAATACCATGCCAAAGCATATAAACCAAATGGCATTCAAAGCAATTCTCATAGTACTATTCCCCCTTTTCTAAAAATAACAACTATATTTTACATTATATAAAGGGCTTTGTCAAGTTGTAAAATTATAGTATTTCGATTTGACACATTTTCATTGCCTCAAGCGCAGTATTATGGCTTTGAGGCGTAACGCCGGCACAGCAGGACGAATCGACTATAATTTTCACCTCAGGCAAAAAAGCCTTTGTGCCAATTGCATTAGAGATAACACAAATGTCCGTGCACAGACCAACAAAGGTAATCTCGTCTATTTTCACCTTTTCATTTTCGCGCGTAAGAAGCTCAAAAAGCTCACTAGAGCCAAAGGTAGGCTTATCAATGGCGTCACCTGTGCGAAGCGCCTCAAGCTCAGGGTGAATTTCCCAGCCATAAGTTCCCTTTATGCAGTGCTCAACAGGCAGATTTTTGCCCTCCTGTGTCGATAAATAGCTATCGAGGTGCGTGTCACGAGTGAAGATGACCTCACCATCAAAGCCCTTAACCTTGTCTACAACGGTTGGCACTATTTTGACAGCCTCAGGCGTGCCAAGCGCACCGTCAATAAAATCGTTTTGCATATCTACAACAATTAAAATTTTTCTCATAATAGAACCTCGCAAATAAATAAGCTATAAATATATTTTAACATTTTTTCTTGTGTGTTGCAATATAAATATTGATTTTGGGCTCCTAAGGGTGTAAAATATTAGAGAGGTGATTTTATGATACCCGTTATATCAGTAGAAAATATGCGAAAAAGTGACGCATATACCATAGATAAGCTCACATCAGGTCGTGAGCTTATGTGGCGTGCTGCCGAGGGCATTTATAATAGCGTTAGCTGGCACGGCAGGGTATGCATTATATGTGGCACAGGAAATAATGCAGGAGATGGCTATGCCCTGGCGCTTATTTTGAAGGAAAAGGGAATAAGGGTTGAAATAATTTCTCTAAAGAATAAGTTTTCCTCTGACGGCAGATACTATTTTGAAAAATGTCAAAAAGAGGGGATATGTGTCGATTTTTGGAATGAAAGCACGACTCTTGAGGGATATGATATAGTGGTGGATTGCATACTTGGGACTGGCTTTGTGGGCACGCCTGACAACCTCACATCACATGCAATAGAAGCAATAAACAAAAGTGGGGCATATATAGTAAGCGCCGATATAAACAGTGGCTTAAATGGTGACACAGGCATGGCGGAAATAGCAGTCAAAAGTGACATTACTGTATCCATCGGCACGCTTAAGACAGGACATGTATTGGCGCAGGCCAGCGATTATATCAAGGAGCTCAAAAATGTAGATATAGGTATACAAATTTTAGAAAAGCCATATCATTTGATTGAGGCAGAGGATTGTAGCATAGCCTTAAAGCCAAGAAAAAAATTCTCGCACAAGGGAAGCTATGGCTATGCAACGCTAATTGGGGGCTGTACTGAATATAGTGGGGCTATAAGGCTTGCTAATATGGCACTTAGCACGCTTCGCTCTGGGGCAGGGGTGGTAAGACTAGCAACGGCAGGCTCTATTTCTCGCGCAATAATGCCACACCTTCTAGAGAGCACCTTGTATAGATTAAGCGATACAGATGGTGACATTTTATTTGTTCCCGATGAGATAGATGGTGCACTTAATAACGTTAAGGCTGTTGCAATCGGAATGGGTATAGGTCAAAGGGCGCAGTCCTATGAAATTATAGCGCACATTTTGAAAAATTATGAAATCCCAGTAATCATAGACGCCGACGGCTTAAATGCGCTTTCAAGGGGTGATATGAGTATATTGAAAAGTACAAGATGCACACCAATTCTTACCCCACACCCAGCTGAATTTGCAAGGCTTAGTGGTGTAGGCGTCAAGGAAATGCTAGAGAGCCCAATAGAGCATGCACGCACCTTTGCTAAGGAGTATGGCGTGATTTTGCTTTTGAAGGGTGCTACAACGATAGTTACCGATGGCAATGAGGTGTATTTGATTAATAGAGGCTGTGCAGGAATGGCAACAGCAGGCAGTGGAGATGTGCTCTGTGGAGCTTTGTTAGGGCTTTGTGCACAAAACAGCCAAGCAGTGGAGCAGATAAGCAATGTATTTGCAGGTGCATATATAAATGGTCTTGCTGGAGAGCTTGCTGAAAAGGAGCACGGAGAAATATCAATGCTCTCGTCCGACACTGTGTCGAAAATTCCACAGGCAATAAGGATGATAACAAGCAAATAAACAAAAGGCTCTTGGCTAAGCTCAAGGGCCTTGTTTTTGTCAAATTAAAATATGAAGGATTAAAATGTGAAAATTTATTCCAAATTATTGACAAAATACGAGTTATTGTTATATAATAATTATATTATTTTCTTTTGCGCACAGGAGTAAACCCATGATTCTTGATTACATCATTTTAATTTTGTATGCACTTTCAATGGTTGGAATTGCAATTTATACTAAAAATCGCTCGAAATCAGTCGATGACTTTTTGTTTGCTGGCAAAAAGGGTCTTAGTGGCTGGATGAGCGCGTTTGCATATGGAACTACATATTTTTCAGCAGTTATTTTTGTAGGCTACGCAGGTAAATTTGGTGCACAATACGGACTTGCTGCCGTTTGGATAGGCATTGCAAATGCAATCCTCGGCTCACTTATCGCTTGGCTCGTGCTTGCGAAGCGCACAAAAAACATGACAGTGCGTTTAGGCGCAAAGACAATGCCTGAATTTTTTGAAAAGAGATACGGAAGCAAAAATATAAAGCTTGTTTCGGCAGTAGTAATTTTCGTTTTCTTAATTCCATACTCAGCATCAGTTTATAATGGTCTTAGCAGTCTTTTTGGAATAGTTTTTGGAATTGACGGCTGGATAATTATGCTTGCTCTCGCTGTTCTTACGGCACTATATCTTTTCTTCGGTGGATATTTTGCAACTGCACTATCCGACTTTATTCAGGGAATTATAATGCTCATTGGCGTTGTGCTTATGGTATTCTGCTTTATGAACCACGAAAATGTAGAGTGGAACCTTAAGGCACTCACCTCAAATCCAAACCTCAATTGGGTTACCTTTGAAAGCACAAATAAAGGACTTTACGGAAACACAATGTCCTTGCTCTCACTTGTTCTTCTTACCTCGTTTGGTGTGTGGGCGCTTCCACAAACAGTTCATAAGTATCACGCACTAAGAGATAAAAAGGGCATAACACAGGGAACTATAGTTAGTACACTTTTCGCCTTGATAATAGGCTTTGGCGCTTATTTTGTTGGCGCACTTTCTGGACTTTTCCCGCTTGAGCTTGCAGGTGTTAAAGGAGATAATATAATCCCAACAATGCTAAGCATCGTAATCCCGAGTGGACTTATGGGAATTATCGCAGTTCTTATTCTTTCGGCTAGTATGTCAACTCTTTCATCGGTATCCTTGGCGTCAGCATCAGTTGTTGCAGTTGACCTTTATAAGGGAAAAATCAACAAGGATGCAAGCGATGCAAGAGTAAATATAATAATGAAGGTGCTTTGCCTTGTATTTATTGCAATTTCAGTAATTCTCGCAATAGTGAATGAGGCGTTTGGAGTTGCAGCTATCGCTTATATGATGGGAATTAGCTGGGGAACGCTTGCAGGATGCTTTATCGGTCCATTCGTTCTTGGACTTGTATGGAAGAGAGTTACAAAATCAGCCACATGGACATCTATCATATCATCACTTGTGCTAACGGTAGGACTTATATTGTTCTTTGGTTACCACAAAAACGGATTTGATTGTAGTCTTGGCACAGCAATCGCAACAGGTATTGGATGTTCACCTATGATAGGTGTAATATGTATGGCATTCTCAGTTATTATAACTGTTATTGTCAGCCTTCTCACTCAAAGGCCTTCTGACGAAATAATTTATGAGGCATTTGAAAAGCCAATCGAAAATGAAATCAAGTAAAGGTGTTATATTATGATTTGGTCTAAGCAGGAAACTCTTTCAAGAGAGGAAATGGAATCGCTTCAGCTGGAGCGACTTAAGGAAACGGTTTTTAGAGTATACGAAAAGGTTGCGCCTTATCGTCGCAAGATGGACGAGGCAGGAATAAGGCCAGAGGATATAAAGTCCCTTGCTGACCTTAAAAAATTGCCTTTTGTAACAAAGCAGGATTTAAGAGACAATTATCCATTTGGACTTTTTGCGGTTCCTAAGGACGAATTGCTTCGTATTCACGCATCCTCAGGCACAACAGGTAAGCCTACTGTGGTTGGCTATACCAAGGGTGATATGGATGTATGGACGGAATGCGTTTCAAGAATTGCCTGTGCAGGTGGTGCAAAGCCTACAGATGTTGCACAAATTTGCTTTGGCTACGGTATGTTTACAGGCGCACTCGGCCTTCACTACGGGCTTGAAAACATAGGTGCAACAATAGTTCCATCATCAACAGGAAATAGTGAAAAGCAGCTTATGTATATGAAGGATTTTGAAACAAGCCTTCTTGTTGCAACACCATCATATGCCCTTCGTCTTGCAGAGGTAGCAAGAGAGCTTGGCATTGACCCAAAAACAGACCTAAAGGTAAAAATAGGACTTGTTGGAAGCGAGCTTTTAACTGATGCTATGCGTGACGAAATGCATAAGTATTGGGGCGAGGATATGCTAATTACCTCTAACTATGGAATGAGCGAGCTTATGGGCCCTGGTGTCTCCGGAGAGTGTGAGCATCTTTGCGGAATGCATATAAACGAGGACTTTTTCATTCCTGAAATCATAAACCCAGAAACTGGCGAGGTTTTGCCAGAGGGCGAATGGGGAGAGCTTGTTATCACATGTATTAAAAAGGAAGCCCTTCCACTTATCAGATATAGAACAAGAGATATAACAAGGCTTCATTATGAGCCATGTGCTTGTGGAAGAACAACCTGTCGAATGGAAAATCTTTCAGGCAGAAGCGACGATATGCTTAAAATTAGAGGCGTAAATGTGTTCCCAAGCCAGATTGAGGAGGTAGTGCTCTCAGTTGAAGGACTGGGTCCTCATTACGAAATCGTCGTAGAAAGAGATGGCTATTCGGATAAGCTTACTATAAGAGTTGAGCTTGCAAACGCAACCGACTCCTTCAAGGAGCTTGAGGCAATAGAAAAGAACATAAAGAATAAGCTTCGCGTTGTGCTTGGTCTTGACGCAAAAATAAAGCTAGAATCTCCAAACACTCTTGCACGCTTTGAGGGCAAGGCAAAGAGAGTTAGAGATTTAAGAAAGGGATAAATTATGGCAGAAAAGAGAATAATGCTCGGTAACGAGGCGATTGCAAGAGGCGCATACGAGGCAGGAGTTAAGGTTTCCAGCGCATATCCTGGAACACCGAGCACAGAAATAAGTGAATTTTTATCAAAATATGATGAGGTTTACACAGAGTGGGCGCCTAACGAAAAGGTAGCGCTTGAGGTTGCCGCAGGCTCCTGTATTGCAGGCGTGCGTAGCATGGCTTGTATGAAGCATGTAGGCTTGAATGTGGCATCAGACCCTCTTTATACACTCGCATACACAGGCGTAAACGCAGGACTTGTAATCGTTGTAGCTGACGATCCAGGACTTGCAAGCTCACAAAATGAGCAGGATACAAGAATGATTGCAAGAAGTGCGCATCTTCCACTCATTGAGCCATCTGACAGTAACGAGGCGAAGGAATTTTTTAAGTACGCCTTTGAGCTTAGTGAAAAATACGACACCCCAGTTATTTTTAGAACAACAACAAAGCTTTCGCACTCGCAAAGCATTGTTGATATTTCAGAGCGCGTTGTTCCAGAGGATAAGGTGTATGAAAGAAATATGCCAAAGTATGTAATGATGCCAGCATCTGCAATTGGCAGACATAAGGTTGTTGAGGCAAGAGAAATCAAGCTTGAAAATGACGCTTGTGAGCTTCCAATTAACAGAGTTGAAATGAACGATAAGAAAATCGGCTTTATCACCTCAGGCGTTGCATATCAATATGTAAAGGAAGCGTGCCCAGAGGCTAGCGTGTTAAAGCTTGGCATTATAAATCCACTTCCAAGAAAGCTAATTGAGGACTTTGTAGCATCAGTTGATGTTGTATATGTTTTCGAGGAGCTTGAGCCTGTTATTGAGGAGCAGGTTAAGGCTTGGGGTCTTGATGTAAAGGGCAAGGAGCTCTTTACAAAGCAAGGCGAATATAGCGCCAACATGCTTAAAAGGGTTATTTATGGCAAGGATGAGGCAGTGTTTGAAAGGGCAGAAGCACCAGCAAGACCACCTATTCTTTGTCCAGGCTGTCCACATAGAAGCGTATTCTCAGTTTTGAATAAGCTTAAAATTCACGCAGCAGGTGACATCGGCTGCTATACCCTTGGCGCAGTTGCACCACTTAATGTAATTGATACAACAATCTGTATGGGCTCAAGCATTTCACTCCTTCATGGTATGGAAATGGCAAAGGGCAAGGATTATGTAAGGAATTGGGTTGCTACAATCGGTGACTCCACATTCCTACATACAGGTGTAAACTCTCTTATCAATATGGTATACAATAAAGCAACTGGTACAGTTATGATTCTTGACAACCGTACAACTGGTATGACAGGACATCAGGAGCACGCTGCAACAGGAAAAACCCTAAAGGGTGAGGATACATATGCAATCGACCTTGCACAGCTTTGCAGAAGCATTGGCGTGCCAAGAGTTATTGAGATAGATGCCTTTGATGTAAAGGGACTTGAGGCAGTTATTAAGGAAAGCGCAAGTGGTGACGAGCTTACAGTTATTATTGCAAAGGCTCCATGCGCACTTCTTAAGGGACAGAAATTCCCAAATGTTTGTAAGTGTGAGCCAGAGGAGTGCCGTAAGTGTGGAATGTGTCTGAAGATAGGCTGTCCAGCGCTTACAAAGCAGGCTGATGGTACTGTAAGGATTGACGAAACAATGTGTAATGGCTGTGGACTTTGCATGAGCTATTGTAAGTTTGGCGCAATCAAGAAGGTTGCAAGATAAGGAGGGCGAGATTATGAATATAATGGTAGTTGGCGTTGGTGGACAGGGAACCCTTCTCACCAGCAGAATTATAGGAAAAACAGCCCTTAATGCAGGCTATGATGTAAAGCTCTCGGAGGTGCACGGAATGGCACAGCGTGGAGGTAGCGTTGTTACCTTTGTAAGATTCGGAAAAAAGGTATATGAGCCTGTTTGCGAGGAGGGAAGTGTCGATATTCTCATTTCCTTTGAGCGTCTTGAGGCTCTTCGCTACGCTCATTTTCTAAAGCATGACGGTATTATGATAGTAAATGACACAAGAATTGACCCTATGACAGTAGTTATAGGAGCAAAGACCTATCCAGAGGGAATTTTAGAGGGACTTGAAAAAAGCCATACGCTCTACACAATTGATGGTGGAAGAGTAGCAAAGGAGCTTGGAAACAGCAAGGTTCTCAACTCTGTGGTTCTCGGGCTTGCAGCGAAGCATATTGGCTTTAGCGAGGATGAGTGGCTTGAAACTCTAAAAAATACCGTTCCACCAAAAACAATAGATATTAATACACTTGCCTTCAAGGCAGGCTACGAAAAGTAAGGAAAGAGGCGAACAAAATGATTTGGAACGAAAAGATGGAGTGTATGTCTCGCGACGAGATGACACAGCTCCAAAGCGAGAGACTTGTAAAGCTTGTTAAGTATGTTTACGACAATGTAGAGTTTTATCGCAAGAGAATGGATGAGCATGGTGTTAAGCCAAGCGACATTAAGGGAATTGAGGATATTACAAAACTTCCTTATACAACGAAGGACGACCTTCGTGATACATATCCATTCGGACTTTTTGCAGCTCCACATTCAGATATTGTAAGAATCCACGCATCCTCTGGAACAACAGGTAAGGCAACAGTAGTTGGCTATACTCAAAACGATATAGATGTTTGGAGTGAGTGTGTTGCCCGTTGCATGTCAATGGCTGATGTAACAAAGGACGACATAATTCAGGTAGCCTACGGCTATGGACTTTTCACAGGTGGTCTTGGCGCACACTACGGTGCTGAAAAGCTTGGTGCTATGGTTGTACCAATGAGCACAGGTAACTCAAAGAAGCTTACAACCATGATGGTTGATTTTGGCGCTACAGCAATCGCTTGCACACCATCATACCTTCTTCACCTTTCAGAGGTACTAAGAGACGAGGGACTTCTCGACCAAATTAAGCTCAAGGCAGCAATTTGTGGCGCTGAGCCTTGGACAGAGAAGATGCGTACTGAAATTGAAACAAGACTCAATATCACAGCACACGACATTTATGGACTAAGCGAAATTATGGGTCCTGGTGTTGCGTGTGACTGTAAATATCACGCAGGACTTCATATTTGTGAGGACCACTTCTATCCAGAAATTATTGACCCAAAAACACTTGAGCCAGTAGCAGATGGAGAGCTTGGTGAGCTTGTATTTACAACAATCACCAAGGAAGGAATTCCGCTTATCAGATACAGAACAAAGGATTTGACCAGCATCACACATAAAAAGTGTGAGTGTGGAAGAACAAGTGCAAGAATTTCACGCTTCAAGGGTAGAAGCGACGATATGCTTATCATAAGAGGCGTAAATGTGTTCCCAAGTCAGGTTGAGGCAGCACTTATTAATGTAGAGGAGGTAACACCTCACTACATGATGATTGTAGATAGAGAAAACAATCTTGATACCCTTGAAATTCAGGTTGAGGTAGATGTTAAGTACTACACCGACGAGGTGAAGGGTATTGAAAAGCTTACAAAGAAGATTGCAACAGTAATCCAGCAGGCGCTTGGAATTAGTGCAAAAATCAGACTTATGGGTCCAAACTCGCTAAAGCGTAGTGAGGGCAAGGCAGTTCATGTAATAGACAACAGAAAGTTGTATTAAGGAGGAAATAACAATGACAGTAAAACAGCTATCCGTATTTATCGAAAACAGAAGAGGCAGACTCGGCGAGGTTTTGAAGGTTTTAAAGGATAATAATGTAAACATTTTGTCAATGAGCCTTGCTGATACAACCGAATATGGTCTTTTAAGACTTATCGTAAATAATCCTGAGCACGGACGCGATGTGCTTTTGGACGCTGGATTTTCAAGCATGCTTACAGAGGTGCTTATTATTAAGGTTCCTCATGTTGCAGGCTCACTTCAAAGAATACTCACATTGATTGCAGAAAACGAGATTGACATTGAATATATGTATGGTCTTTCCGTTGAAACAACCGATGCTTCTATAGTTGTTAAGACGAACGCACTCGACCTTGCTTGCAAGGTGTTAAAATCTAGCCATATTGACACAATGACTCCAGAGGAGATTGCATCACTTTAACAATGGTTATAGATTTTCACACGCATATTTTCCCAGATAAAATTGCAGGAGCAACAATTGAGGCGCTTTCAAAGGGCGCCTCAATTACGCCCCATTCAGATGGCACATATAATGGACTTATCTCTCAAATGATAAGCACAGGGGTTGACATTTCAGTCAATTTGCCTGTCTTGACTAGGGCAAGTCAGCTTGATAGCATTATGGGCTTTGCAAGGAAGGTAAACGAAAGCTACCACGAGGGCGCGCGTATAATTTCCTTTGCAGGCATGCACCCTGACATTTCAGAGCCTGAGCAGGCGCTTGCGCGCATAAAGGACGCAGGCTTTCTTGGGATTAAGCTTCATCCTGATTATCAGGGCACATTCTTTGACGATGAAAAATATGTAAGAATTTTAAGGTGCGCAAAGGCGCTTGATTTGATTACAGTTACCCACGCAGGCTTTGACGGTGCTTATGTCGGTCAGCCAATAAGGTGCACTCCTGTGCGCGTTTTAAGGGCACTTGACGCGCTCGGTGGCTATGATAAGCTGGTGCTTGCACACATGGGTGGAAATGAGCTGCTTGATGATGTGCTCGAAAATCTTGCAGGCGAAAATGTGTATTTTGACACCTCATATGTGCTACCCTCAATGAACAAAAAAATGCTTGAGGATATGATAAAAAAGCATGGTGAGGATAAGATTTTATTTGCAACTGATAGCCCTTGGCAGCATCAGGGAGAGCAGATTAAAATTATAAAGGCTTGTGGGCTCGGCAAGGAGGTTGAAGACAAAATTCTTTGCCAGAATGCTAAAAAACTTTTGAAATTAGATTCCGTTCTTTAAACGGATTTGAGGTTAATTATGTTTAATGAAAAAATGTACGCTCTTGGTAGTAAGCGCTCTATTATAAGAGAGATTTTTGAGTATTGCAAGGCAAGGGCAGCTGAAATAGGCGCTGATAAGGTTTTTGATTTTAGTATAGGAAACCCAAGCGTTCCAGCACCAAAGGAAATTGGCGATGCTATTTCCGAGCTTGTGAAAAATGAAAGCCCTGTTCTTTTGCACGGCTATACCTCGGCTCAGGGCGACCTTGGCACTCGTGAGGCTGTTGCAGACGACATCAACACTCGCTTTGGAGCAGGCGTTAGCGCAAACAATATTTACATGACCTGTGGCGCTGCCGCATCTCTTACAATTTCGCTTCGCGCGCTCCTTAATCCTGACGAGGAATGTATCGTTTTTGCACCATTTTTTACTGAATATCGTGTGTTTATTGAAAACGCACAGGGCAAGGTTGTTGTATCAACACCAATGCCAAAAACCTTCCAAATAGACATTAAGGATTTTGAGGGCAAAATCACAGAAAAAACAAAGGCAGTTATTATGAACTCCCCAAACAACCCAAGTGGAGTTGTTTATAACGAGGAAACAATAAAGGCAGTTTGCGAGGTTCTTAGAAAAAAAGAGAAGGAATATGCTCATCCTATTTACCTCATCGCAGATGAGCCATATCGTGAGCTTGTTTTTGATGAAATTAAGGTTCCATACCTTATGAATTACTACGATGATACAATCGTTTGCTATTCCTACTCAAAGGCGCTTTCTCTCCCAGGTGAGAGAATAGGCTATATCGCAGTTAGCCCTAAGGCACAGGATTCTGTAAGCATATATCTTGCAATCTGTGGCGCTGGCCGTTCTCTTGGCTATGTATGCGCACCAAGCCTTTTCCAGCAGGTTATTAAAAGATGCATAGGCGCTAAGGTTGATATAAATATCTACAAGGAAAACAGAGATATTTTGTATGGCGCACTTACCGAATATGGCTATGAGTGTGTAGCCCCTGATGGTGCATTTTATCTTTTTGTAAAGGCGCTTGAGGACGACGCATATAAATTCTTCGAAAAGGCAAAGAAAAAGGAAATTCTTGTTGTACCTTGTGATGATTTCGGTGTAAGTGGATATGTAAGAATTGCCTACTGTGTAGACAAGCAGAGAATAGTAAATGCTCTACCAGCCTTCAAGGCTCTTGCAGAGGAGTACAAAAACAACTAAAAATAAAAAAACGGACACATCTGTGTCCGTTTTTCTTGTTTTTTAGCTTAATGCTTGTCGAAAATTCTAAGTCCTGCTGTGTCGGAAACGGGAAGAGAGAAGACAACAGCGTGCGCATCGGTATGAGGACCAGCACCGTCCATAATAGCCTTCATGATTTCCTTTTTGTGCTCCTTTGTGGAAACGATGTAAATCATTTCCTTTTCGTCAGCAATTGAAACTCCAAAGAATTTATTTGTGTATTGAGAGCCTGTGCCCTTTGCGTGAACTACAGTTCCACCACCAGCCCCAGCGGAGCGGGCAGCATCCATAATTTCATCAGTGTGTCCCTTGGCACAAATTACTACAATAAGCTCGGTTACGCATTCAGCCATATCCTTCACCTCGTTTTCAACCTCGTCATCTTGATGGCCGTTAGCAAACGCCTCAAGTGTTTTTTTACCACCTATGCTTGATAGGGGAATGGCAACTGAAATTCCTCTGTTTGGTAGGTCAATTGCCATCTCTCTTGTCAGAGCCTTAATAAGCTCTGCCTTTTTGTTTTCTGTAACAATACAATAATGAACGCTCTTTAAGGATTCCTCAATGCCGAAAAGTGCAAGCGTTTTTTGCCTAGCCGTTCCTTGACAGGTTGTGCTGTACATAATAGGAATTTCCTTGGAGCTGAAAAAGCTTGTAAACTCATCGCTGTCAGAGCGATTTGTTATAGTTATTAAAAGATACATTTTCTGCATAATAATCGCTCCTTAATCAAAATCAATAATTTCATCATCAACGATGGTATTGCTAAGTGAAATAATCTGAATTTGGTCGTTTTCATCGCTGAATTCGTACACAGGGGCATCTGCTTGCATATCGATGATTTCCTCAAGCGATGGAGTAGCGTCCTTAATCCTGCTAATTCTAATCTTATATACAACGCCGAGAATTTGAATTGCAATAAGAGGAGTCATAGCGACCATGGCAACCGTACCAAAGGCATCGGTGGCAATGTTGTTTCCAGATGCTGTACAAACTCCAATGGCGAATGGAAGCAGGAAGGTTGAGGTCATAGCACCTGAAGCAACTCCACCTGAGTCAAACGCAATTGAGGTAAATATATCTGGTACAAAGAAGGTTAGAATAAAGGCGATTATGTATCCAGGAATTAGAAAATACATAATCGAGATTCCTGTAAGCGCCCTTAGCATAGCAATTCCAACGGAGATTGCAACACCGATTTCAAGCGCAAAGGCAAGCGCCCTTTTAGGGATAGCACCAGAGGTAACATCCTCAACCTGTGTCTGTAAAACCTGCACCGCAGGCTCGGCAGCTACAATAAAATAACCGATAATCATACCGATAGGGATTACAATAAATGAAAGTGCACCCTGAGAGCCGAGGCCTGCACCGATAAGGTATCCAACAGGCATAAAGCCTACATTTGCACCTGTCAGAAACAGTACAAGACCAACATATGTGTAAACAAGACCAATGGCAATTTTAAGAAGAGCCTTTTTGCCAAGTGGCTTGGTAAATGCTTGATAAATAAAGAAGAATGCAACGATAGGTAAAACTGCCTTTGTAACCTCTAAAAGATAGTGAGGTAGGCTTGATAGATAATTCCAGCCAAGCTCGCGTGAGCTCTCCATGCTTTCAGGAGAAAATAGTGCACCGCTTGAGCTTTCTGGATTATAAATAAGTCCAAGAATAAGAACCGAAATTATAGGACCTACAGAGCAAAGGGAAACAAGACCGAAGGAGTCTGAGGATTCCTTGTTGTCGGAGCGAATAGAGGAAATACCGACACCCAGTGCCATAATAAACGGAACAGTCATAGGGCCAGTTGTAACTCCACCGGAGTCAAAGGCTACAGACCAAAAATCGGGGTTTACAAAAAGAGCCAAGGTAAAGGCAATAATGTAAAAGCCTAGAAGTAGCCATTTTAGATTAATTCCAAAAATTATTCTAAGCATTGCAATGACGAGGAAAACACCAACGCCAGCTGCAACAGAAGCAATTAATAAAATACTAGGGTTAATTGAAGGAACATAGGTTGCCAGCACCTGAAGATCAGGCTCTGACATAGTAATCATAAAGCCAACCACAAAGGATAAAAGCACAATGAGCCAAATTTTCTTTGAGCGCGTCATTTGCGCACCGACATACTCACCCATAGGAGTCATAGAAACCTCAGCACCAAGGGTGAAAAGGCTGATACCTAAAATGAGAATGAAGGAGCCGAAGATAAACGAGGTGAAGTGCGACATTTCAATTGGTGCAATCGTAAAGCAAAGAAGCAAAACTATTGCCGAAATTGGCAAAACACTTTTCGCAGACTCTATTAGCTTTTCCTTCAAAACAGTCTTGCTGCCA
Organism: Clostridia bacterium; assembly: GCA_017625275.1. GTDB lineage: Bacteria > Bacillota > Clostridia > Oscillospirales > CAG-272 > RGIG2000. The sequence goes on along the minus strand of JAGALI010000057.1, from coordinate 2,402 downwards.
AAAATTTTTCGAAACATTTTAAATCCTTTAAGCCATTATTAAAGAGGCATAGCGCCTCATCTTTATTAATTATATCAAAAACTGAGTACCAATTCAAGCCCATTTTATGTAAAATCGAAAAATTACAATAGCATATTACTTTGTCTTGACAACGCGCGCGAAATTTGATATAATATATTAATAAATTTATATATATCTACTTCAAAGGAGGAAAAAATATGCTAGAAATTTCGGAAAAGACAAACCTACTTGAACAAAAATCATATAAATATTCACTTCAAGATATAGATGAACCAAATCTTTATAGAGAAATATATAGCTATGATGAGGTGCCAAAGACACCATTTAACCACCGTAGAGTTCCAATCGGTATGCCAGAGGAAATATGGATTACCGATACCACTCTTCGTGACGGACAACAGGCAGTTGAGCCATATAGCGTTGATGAGATTGTACAAATTTACAAATATCTTTCACGTCTAGGTGGCCCAAACGGAAAAATCCGCCAAACAGAATTTTTTGTTTACAGCAAAAAGGACAGAGAGGCAATTGAAAAGTGTCAGGAGCTTGGGCTTAAGTTCCCTGAAATCACAACCTGGATAAGGGCAAACAAGGAGGACTTTAAGCTTGTTCGCGACCTTGGAATTAAGGAAACAGGTATTCTTGTAAGCTCCTCTGACTATCATATCTTCAAGAAGCTCAAGATGAAGCGCTCGGAGGCTATGAAGCTTTACCTTTCTGCAGTTTACGACGCATTTGAGGCAGGGGTTCGCCCAAGATGTCACCTTGAGGATATTACAAGGGCTGACTTCTATGGCTTTGTTGTGCCTTTTGTAAATGAGCTTCAAAAGATGTCACAGGATGCAAAGATTCCTGTAAAGATTCGCGCATGCGACACAATGGGCTATGGTGTACCATATACAGAGGTTGCGCTTCCACGAAGCGTTCCTGGAATTATCTATGGTCTACAGCACTATTCGGATATTCCAAGCGAGATGCTTGAGTGGCATGGACACAACGATTTCTATAAGGCTGTAACCAACGCGACAACTGCTTGGCTTTATGGTGCTAGCGCAGTTAACTGCTCGCTTCTTGGTATTGGAGAGCGTACAGGCAATGTTCCACTTGAGGCTATGGTATTTGAATACGCATCACTCAAGGGCTCTCTTGACGGAATGGATTCAACAGTTATTACTGAAATTGCAGAATTCTTTAAAAACAAAATTGGGTATAATATTCCACCTATGACACCATTCGTAGGCGCAAACTTCAATGTGACCAAGGCGGGAATCCATGCAGATGGTCTTTTGAAGGACGAGGAAATTTACAATATATTCAACACTAAAAAGTTACTTAATCGTGCAGCAGGCGTTGCTGTTACAAAGACCTCTGGCCTTGCAGGTATTGCATATTGGATGAACGAGCATTATGGACTTAAGGGTGAGCATGTGGTTGATAAGCGTAGCCCTATCGTAATCGCACTCAAGGAATGGGTGGACAAGGAGTACGAAAACGGCAGACAAACCACAATTACCGACCATGAGCTTGAGCAAAGGGTTGCAGAATTCAACAAATAAGAAGGAAAACACAATGGGACTTACAATCGCACAAAAAATCATTAAAAATCATCTTGTATCAGGAGAAATGAAGGTTGGCGAGGAAATTGCACTTCGTATTGACCAAACCTTGACACAGGACGCAACAGGAACAATGGCATATCTTGAATTTGAGTCAATCGGAATCGAGAGAGTTAGAACAAAGCTTTCTGTTGCATACATAGACCACAACACTCTTCAATCAGGCTTCGAAAACGCAGACGACCATAGATATATTCAGTCTGTTGCAAGGAAGTACGGAATTCGCTTCTCTCGTCCCGGAAATGGTATCTGCCATCAGGTTCATCTTGAGCGCTTTGGCGTTCCTGGCATGACCCTTATCGGCTCTGATAGCCATACCCCAACAGCAGGTGGAATCGGTATGCTCGCAATGGGCGCTGGTGGACTTGATGTTGCTGTAGCTATGGGTGGTGGTGAGTACTATATCACCATGCCAAAGATGTACAAGGTAAACCTTACAGGTAAGCTTCAGCCTTGGGTAAGCGCAAAGGATGTAAGCCTTGAAATACTTCGTATCCTTTCCGTAAAGGGTGGAGTAGGCGCAATTATTGAATGGGGTGGAGAGGGCATTAAAACACTTTCCGTTCCAGAAAGAGCAACTATTACAAATATGGGAACTGAGCTTGGTGCTACAACCTCAATTTTCCCATCTGATGAAATAACAAAGGCATTTCTTGAGGCACAGGGCAGAGGTGATGCGTTTGTAGCACTTGAAAGCGACCCTGATGCTGTTTATGATAGAATAATCGACATCAACCTTTCAGAGCTTAAGCCACTTCTTGCTTG
>JAGALI010000056.1 GCA_017625275.1 Clostridia bacterium | reverse complement strand
GAAGAAGCCGGAGGAAAAAAGAGCCTTTTATGTGAATTGGTATGTAAAAAAGCAGTTGGATTTATATAAAACGACAGCAGGCTCCTTCCTTTTCAGCAACATATGCAAGCTTTTTCGCGTCTGCCTCATTAAATTTAACTCTTAGTATCGCATTCTTTTTCATAGCTTAATTCTCCTAGCAATTATTTTCATTTATATGATAACATATTTTGTTTAATTTGTCTTGCTATTTTCGAGTTTTTGTGATAGAATTTTTATAACCACTTTATTAGGAGGACTTATGCTTAGCTGTGTATATAGTGCTGGCATTTCTGGCATTGATGGATTCTTGGTAACCGTTGAGTGCAACTGCACAAGAGGACTATCCAGCTTCGAAATCGTTGGCTTACCTGACAATGCTATAAAGGAAGCAAAGGAAAGAGTGCGCTCTGCCTCTCTTAATTCAGGCTTTGGCTTTCCAGCCACTAAGATAACTGTGAATCTTGCGCCTGCAGATATAAAGAAAGAGGGCTCTGCCTTTGACCTTGCTATTCTTATGAGCCTTTTACAGGCATCTGACAGAATGAAAAATGAATTTGGCAGAATTGATTTGAGCGACTGCTGTTTTGTTGGCGAGCTTTCGCTTTCTGGCGATTTAAGGCCTGTGCGTGGTGTCCTTTCTATGGCTATCGAGGCTAAACGGGCTGGTAAGAAAAGACTATTCGTTCCCTACGACAATGCAAAAGAGGCATCAGTTGTTGGTGATATCGAGGTTTATGCCGTAAGGAGTGCGCGTGAGGTTGCTGACTTTTTAATTGGGATACACGATATTGAAAAATTTACATATACTCCTGACGAAAGGGAATTAAAGGTTGAATGCCCTGATTTTGCTGATGTAAAGGGACAAGCCAGAGCCAAGCGCGCTGTTGAAATTGCGGCAGCGGGTGGACACAATATTCTATTGATTGGTCCTCCTGGCACTGGTAAATCTATGATTGCAAAGCGCATTCCATCTATTCTTCCTGAAATGAGCTTTGAGGAAAGCATAGAAACCACAAAGGTACACTCAATTTCTGGAATTTTGCCTAGTGATGTGTCGCTTATTCGCACACGCCCCTTCCGTTCTCCTCACCATACAATGTCTGCACCATCTCTTGTTGGTGGTGGTCGAATTCCTCTGCCTGGTGAGGTTTCGCTCGCAAACAACGGTGTATTATTTTTAGATGAATTTCCAGAATTTACAAAGAGCGTTACTGAGGCACTAAGACAGCCTCTTGAGGACGGCACTATAACCATTACTCGTGCCTCTGGTAGAATAAAGTATCCTTGCTCGTTTATGTTGGTTTGCGCTATGAATCCGTGTAGATGTGGCTATTATGGTCACCCCACTCACGAATGCACCTGTAAGGAAAGCGATATTAAAAAATATATGAGCAGAATTAGTGGACCATTGCTTGATAGAATTGATATTCAAATAGAGGTCGCTTCTCTACCATATAGTGAGCTTTCGCAGGGGGCAAAAGCTGAGGAGTCATCAAGCGAGATTAGGAAGCGAGTAAGCAAGGCGAGAAAAATCGCGCTTGAGCGCTTTAAGAACGAAAAAACCGACAACGGGGGCGCGATTTCGTGCAATGCACAAATGGAGGCGAGACACATTCGCACATATTGCGTGCTTGATGATGCGTGCAAAAGGCTTATGGAGCGTGCTTATGATAATCTTGGTCTCTCTGCCCGTGGTCACGATAGAATTTTACGCCTTGCGCGCACGATTGCTGACCTCGCTGGCTCAGAGCACATTCAGCCAATGCATCTTGCCGAGGCAATTCAGCTAAGAACGCTTGATAAAAGCTATTAATTACTATGGGGGATTCTTTAAGCATCCCCCTTTTATTTTCCTTGAAAATTTTCAAAAAGGTATTGCAATTTCAAAAAACATATGATATACTATGTATCGCACGAAATAAATAGGGGTGTAGTTCAGTCGGTAGAACACCAGTCTCCAAAACTGGGTGTCCAGGGTTCGAGTCCTTGCGCCCCTGCCAAAAAAGCCAAGTCGTATGACTTGGCATTTTCTTTTATATCCGCAGGACACAACATCATTTAGCCAAAGGCTACCATCATTCCGCCACAGACGGAGACAAATGAACGAGGTTACACTCCGTGCAAATGATGTGCTTTGCAATGATGTTACGGCTTGACATCTTCTCGGATCTATAGTATAATACATAAAAAAGAAAAGGAGTAGTAATTATGGATTTCAAGCTTCTTATTCGGAGATTTTTGGCATTTGTGATTGACTGGAACATTATGTTCGGTGTTGCTATGGCGCTTATGTTCTATGGGCCGGGAAGTAATCCTGAATTTCTGCTCTACCCAAGCATCAAAATGTTTACATCGGCAGGATATCTGTTAGGACTTGCATGGCTACCACTGTACTGCTTATTTAAGGATTGTCTGTTTGGAAGAAGGAGCTTGGGCAAGCTTATTTTTGGATTGTCAATCCAAAACTCTGAAACAGGCAGAACCGCATCCTTTGGTAGTTTAATTTTGAGAAATATTACTTATGTGATGGTACAGATAGAAGGAGTAATCGTTTTTGTAAATAACGGGAAACGATTGGGTGATACTATAGCAAAAACGCAAGTCGTAAGACGAAATAAAAATACATAGACCTCGTTTGCAAGTATGGCACTGACAGCCCTGAAGATAGCGATTGCTGTCAACTTCCGTCAATACCAAGGGGCAAGTGTACCCTAACACAAAAAATCCGGACTGTTTTGGTAGCACAGTATGGTTTAGACATGTTTTGTAGTGGTAACACAAAAAAGCCAACTCGCAGGAGTTGGCTTTTTATTATTCTGATTTGGTTGGTTCTTTTTCTAATTGCTCCTCTTCAAGGTCTTTTGAAAGTGACTCTTTTTT
>JAGALI010000055.1 GCA_017625275.1 Clostridia bacterium | reverse complement strand
TGCCGTTAGGAATACCACCACCGATTTCCTCAACAACCTCACGAAGAGTTGTACCCATAGGAATCTCAACAAGACCAGTGTTTGTAATCTTTCCACCGAGAGCAAATACCTTTGTTCCCTTGGATCTTTCTGTACCCATAGATGTAAACCACTTAGCACCCTTAAGAATGATTTGTGGAATGTTAGCATAGGTTTCTACATTATTAATAATAGTAGGCTTGCCCCAAAGTCCCTTTACAGCTGGGAATGGAGGACGTGGACGTGGCTCACCACGGTTACCCTCGATAGATGTAAGAAGAGCTGTTTCCTCACCACATACGAAAGCACCTGCGCCAAGTCTGATTTGCATATCAAATTCAAAATCAGAGCCAAAAATGTTCTTACCAAGAAGACCCTGTCTTCTAGCCTCATCAATAGCTGACTGAAGTCTGTTTACAGCGATTGGATACTCTGCACGAACATATACATAGCCTTGGTTAGCACCAATTGCGTAACCAGCAATCGCCATAGCCTCAATAAGTGCATGTGGGTCTCCCTCGAGGATTGAACGGTCCATAAATGCACCTGGGTCTCCCTCGTCACCATTACATACAACATACTTTTGACCCTTAGGCTGAGCTGCAGCAAATTGCCACTTTCTACCTGTTGGGAATCCACCGCCTCCACGGCCACGAATGCCAGAATCAAGGATTTCCTTAATTACTTCATCAGGAGTCATTTCAGTTACAACCTTAGCGAGTGCCAGGTAACCATTTGTTCCGATATATTCATTGATACAATGTGGGTCAATTACACCACAGTTACGAAGTGCAACTCTCTTTTGCTTCTTATAGAAAGCTGTTTCGTTAAGGGAAAGGATTTGATCTCCCTTAACAGTCTCTGAATATAGATATTTCTTAACAGGGTTACCATTTACAAGGTGCTCTGTTACGATTTCATCAACATTATCAAGCTCAATTCTTGAATAGAAGGTTCCTTCTGGATATACAATTACGATTGGACCTAAGGCACAAAGACCAAAGCATCCTGTGAGAACTACTTGAACCTTTTCCTCGATTCCAGCAGCCTTAATGGCAGCCTCCATTTTCTCCTTGATTTGAACACTCTTGGAAGATGTACAGCCTGTACCACCACAAATGAGGACATGCTTCTCTATCTTACCATCTGTTCCCTTTGCTCCACCATGACGGAATTCGATTTTTCCTTGGTAAGCGTCTCTTATTTTAGTAAGCTCTGCTAAATTTTTAATCATTTTGTCGTTCCGTCCTTTCTTAGCCGTTATACTTGTCAAGTATACCCTTAATCATATCTGGTGTAAGTCTTCCATAAACCTCTTCATTTACAGTAAGAACTGGAGCAAGTCCACATGCACCGATACAACGAGTAGCATCAAGGCTAAACTTTCTGTCTGCTGTGATTTCGCCGTTCTTAATGCCGATAAGTGACTCGAGCTTATCCATAAGTAAGCCTGCACCCTTAACATAGCAAGCGGTTCCAAGGCAAACAGCTATTGCATATTCGCCCTTAGGATTGAGAATAAATTGTGAGTAGAATGTTGCAACTCCGTAAACCTCGGAAAGTGGAACATCCATACCAAGTGCGATATGCTTTTGTACTTCGATTGGAAGATAGCCGTAGATATCTTGTGCCTTTTGAAGAACTGGCATAAGCGCGCCTGCTTGGCCCTTGTGCTCTGCAATGACTGCGTCAAGCTTTGCTTCTTGCTCTTTTGTGCCATTGAAAGCAACTGATGTGAGTTTCTTTTTCATAAGAGATCTCCTTCTGTATTGAATTTTTTTAGAATCATAATTTATGCCTTGGTAGCCTTTTCTATCTTATCAGATGCTTCATCAAGATAATCATTTTCCATTAGCTCAATGATGCCCTTATCACAGAGTGATGCGAGCCTCGCATCCATCGGAAGCTTACCAAGAATTTCATAGCCATACTTTGTAGCTACCTCATTAACCTTGCCATCGCCAAAAATTTGAATGTGCTTTCCACAATCTGGGCAAACAACATAGCTCATATTCTCGACAAGTCCCAAAACAGGAATATTCATAAGCTGAGCCATATTTGCTGCCTTTTCAACAATCATTGAAACAAGGTCCTGAGGGGTTGTTACAATAACTATTCCATCAAGTGGTAGAGATTGGAAAACTGTTAATGGAACATCTCCTGTTCCTGGAGGCATATCCACAAACATATAATCAACCTCATTCCAAACTGCGTCTGTCCAAAATTGCTTAACAAGTCCTGCAATAACAGGTCCTCGCCAAACAACTGGCTTTGTTTCGTCATCTAAAAGTAAATTTACTGAAACCACATCAATTCCTGTTTTTGAGCTTACAGGAAGCATATGCTCACCATCGGACTGAATTCTATCATTCAAGCCAAATGCGCGAGGAATTGATGGTCCTGTAATATCCGCATCAAGAATTGCTGTTTTATATCCTTTGCGTTGCATAAGCACTGCAAGCATTGAGGTAACTATGGATTTTCCAACGCCACCCTTTCCACTGACAACGCCTATAACATGCTTAACTGAGCTTAAATCATTTAGCTGTTCCTTGGGTATGCCCTGTTGTCTTGACGAGCAATTTGCAGAGCAGGTGGAACAATCATGTGTACATTCTTCTGCCATTGTTTTTCCTTT
>JAGALI010000054.1 GCA_017625275.1 Clostridia bacterium | reverse complement strand
TCGCAAGCTACAATTACATCTCTTCCCATTAGTGTGCTCCTCCTATTATATCCTTTAAATCTTTAATTCCATATTTTTCCATTACTCTTGGCAAATCCTCAATGATTTTCTTGCAAGCATATGGGTCAACTAGGTTTGCTGCGCCAACCTCAACCGCGCTAGCACCTGCAAGCATCATTTCGATAACATCCTCAGCAGTGCTTACGCCTCCACCACCGACAATTGGAATTTTAACTGCCTCGTAAACCTGATATACCATTCTTACGGCAACAGGCTTAATGGCAGGACCTGAAAAGCCACCCATTTTGTTTGCCACAACAGGCTTTTTGCTCTTTAGGTCTATTTTCATACCAAGAAGTGTATTTATTAGGCTAATTCCGTCTGCGCCAGCATCCTCGCAAGCCTTTGCGATTGCTACAATATCTGTTACATTTGGAGATAGCTTTATTATAACTGGCTTTGTTGTAACTGCCTTTACGGCTCTTGTTACCTCGGCAGCTGCCTCTGGCGATACGCCAAAGCTCATTCCACCACCATGTACATTAGGGCAACTGATATTTACCTCAAACCAGCCTACAATGTCCTCTTTATCAAGCTTTTTACAAGCCTCTACATAATCCTCAACGGAAAATCCACTTACATTCGCCATAACTGGCTTATGGAAGCATTTTCTAAGCTTTGGAAGCTCCTCGCTTATTACCTTATCAACACCAGGATTTTGAAGCCCTACGGAATTTATCATTCCTCTTTCGCACTCTGCAATTCTTGGTGTTGGATTTCCAAAGCGTGGGTCCTTTGTTGTACCCTTAAATGAAAATGTTCCAAGACAGTTTATATCGTATATTTCTGCAAATTCGTAGCCGAAGCCAAATGTTCCACTTGCTGGAATCAAAGGATTATCAAGCTCAATTCCACAGAGAGAGGTTTTTAAGCTTACCATATAATCTCCTCCTTTTCAAGCACTGGTCCATCCTTACAAATACGCTTGTTTCCGTATTTTGTTTTGCAGCTACAGCCCATACAAGCACCAAAGCCACAGCCCATACGCTCCTCAAAGCTGAACTGTCCACTTGTTGTGCTCTTGTTATAAACAGCCTTAAGCATTGGCTCTGGTCCACAGGTGTAGAAATATGTATAATCAACCATATCAAAGGCATCTGTTACAAAGCCCTTTACTCCATAGCTTCCGTCAGCTGTTGCAACTATAACATTTGCTCCAAGCGCCTTAAATTTGCCCTCGTAAAAAATCTCCTCGACATTATTAAATCCAAGGATTACGCTAGGCCTTTTACCCTGTGCCACAAGCTCACGACAAAGCTTATACATAGGTGGAACACCTGCTCCTCCTCCGACAAGAAGGGGCTTATCTCCGCTCTTTTCGATATTATAGCCATTTCCTAGTCCTGTAAGAACTAAAAGCTCAGCTCCTGCATACATATCAGCCATAGCCTCCGTTCCTGCGCCCACCACCTTATAGATAAGAGTGAGCTCGTCACCATCTACATCACATACAGAGATTGGTCTGCGAAGGTAAAAGCCATCAAGCTTTATGTTTACAAACTGTCCGCATTTTATATCGGCACAGTCACCGCAAAGAACCATTTCATAGGTGTTCTTTGCGATTTTTTTGTTATTTTTAATAGTAAAAACTGTGTCTTTCATGGTATCCCCATCAGCTGTCTATTGTTGAAATGGTTAATGTGATTTCCTCAAGTACATCAAGTAAAATTCTTACTGTATCCAGTGAGGTGAATAGTGAAATGTTATTCTCTATTGCAAGGTGACGAATCTCGTATCCGTCCTTTTGATTAGCTCCTGCTGCGCCTGCGTCGCTTGTGTTAATTACATAAGCGATATGTCCCTGTCTCATTGTTTCAGGAATATCTGTTGAGCCATTGCCAATCTTTTTCTTAACTCTTGTTCTAATTCCATGCTCCTTCAAGAACTTTGCAGTTCCCTCTGTTGCCTCGATATTAAAGCCAAGGTTATAGAAGCGACGGATAAGTGGAAGCGCCTCTTCCTTGTCCTCATCTGCTATTGTAGCAAGAATTGTACCATAGTTTTGAAGCTGCATTCCTGAAGCCTGAAGTGCCTTATAGAAGGCTCTGTTAAGTGTATCATCGTATCCGATAGCCTCACCAGTTGACTTCATTTCTGGTGAGAGATATGCGTCAATTCCACTAATCTTCTTGTATGAGAATACTGGAACCTTACAGTACCATCTCTTCTTTTCCTGTGGATAAAGGTCGAATATTCCAAGCTCCTTGAGTGATTTTCCAAGAATTACCTCTGTTGCAATATCCGCAAGGGAGTAGCCTGTTGACTTTGAAAGGAATGGAACTGTTCTTGATGAACGAGGGTTAACCTCAATGATATATACATCGTCATTTTGGTCTACGATAAACTGAATATTGAAAAGACCAATTATACCAATGCCTACACCAAGCTTCTTTGAATAGGTAAGAATTTTACCCTTTACTCTATCTGAAATTGAGAAGGATGGATATACGCTTATTGAGTCACCACTGTGTACGCCTGTACGCTCTACAAGCTCCATTATACCTGCTACAAATACATCGCGTCCGTCGCAGATTGCATCTACCTCTACCTCTTTACCCTTGATATAGTGGTCAACAAGAACTGGCTTGTCCACATCAATTTCAACGGCTGTCTTTAGGTAATGACGAAGCTGCTTTTCATTTGATACAAGCTGCATTGCGCGTCCACCAAGAACGAAGCTTGGACGAACAAGCACTGGGTAGCCTACAGCTTTTGCTACCTTTATACCATCCTCGATGTTTGTAACTGCCTGTCCCTTTGGCTGAGGAACATCAAGCTCCTCAAGGATTTTCTCAAATGAGTCACGATTTTCTGCTCTATCAATAGCCTCACAATCTGTACCGATGAGCTTTACACCACGCTCAGCAAGAGGTGCTGCAAGGTTAATAGCTGTTTGTCCACCAAGAGACGCGATAACGCCATCTGGCTTTTCAAAATCGATTACCTCCATTACATCCTCTACTGTAAGTGGCTCAAAGTAGAGCTTATCAGAGGTTGTATAGTCGGTAGATACTGTTTCTGGGTTATTGTTTATAATGATTGCCTCGTAGCCACAGCGACGAATTGTATTTACTGCGTGTACTGTTGAGTAGTCAAACTCTACACCCTGACCGATACGGATAGGGCCAGCACCGAGAACTATTATCTTCTTTCTATCTGTGAGAATTGACTTATTCTCTCCCTCATGTGATGAATAGAAATAAGGAATATATGCACCAACATGAGCTGTATCAACCATTTTAAATACTGGAGTGATGCCATTTTGATGACGAAGCTCATATACGTTAAGTTCGCTTGTATTCCAAAGCTTTGCGATAAACTTATCAGAGAAGCCCATTTTCTTTGATTCAGCAAGAATCTTTGTGTCATTAACATTTTCAGTAAGCTTCTTTTCCATATCTGTGATTTTCTTTACAGACTCAAGGAAGAATGAGGTTATTTTAGTTATCTCATGAAGCTTCTCTACAGTTACGCCATGACGAAGAAGCTGAGTGATACCAAAAATGTTATCATCATGGAATTCCTCAATGTAATCGAAAATTTCTTCATCTGTCATTGCATCAAACTTAGGCATATAAAGGTGGCAAACACCGATTTCAAGAGAACGAACTGATTTGAGCAAGCACTCCTCAAGATTGGAGCCTATGCCCATGCATTCGCCTGTTGCCTTCATTTGAGTTCCTAGCTTGTTTGGAACTGTTGTAAACTTATCGAATGGGAAGCGTGGGAATTTCGCTACTACATAATCAAGATTTGGCTCAAAGGAAGCCTTTGTTCCTGCAACCTCGATTTCGTCAAGAGTCATACCTACTGCAATTTTTGCAGTTACTCTCGCGATTGGATATCCACTAGCCTTTGATGCAAGCGCTGATGAACGGCTTACTCTTGGGTTTACCTCGATAAGATAATATTCACTTGTTTCTGGATTGAGTGCGAACTGTACATTACAGCCACCCTCTATCTTAAGCTCCTTAATAAGCTTTATTGCGCTATTATTGAGCATTTTAAGGTCGTGGTCATTAAGAGTCATGATTGGAGCAACAACTATTGAGTCTCCTGTGTGAACTCCAACTGGGTCAATATTCTCCATTCCACAGATGGTGATTGCGTTATCTGCACCATCACGCATAACCTCAAATTCGATTTCCTTAAAGCCCTTTACGCTCTTTTCCACAAGAACCTGATGTACAGGAGATGCAGCAAGCGCGCCCTGTGCAAGCTCCACATACTCTTCCATATTGTACGCAAAGCCTCCACCTGTTCCACCAAGGGTGAATGCTGGGCGAAGAACTACTGGGAAGCCTATCTTTTCTATGGCACTCATTGCCTCTTCCATATTATTTGCGATTTCAGAAGGAATTACAGGCTCGCCAATGGACTCGCAAAGCTCCTTAAAGAGCTCTCTATCC
>JAGALI010000053.1 GCA_017625275.1 Clostridia bacterium | reverse complement strand
CAACAGCTTCAGCAGCACCAAGAGATGGTATTGATTTCTTGCCTCTTTCAGTTGACTTTGAGGAGAGAATGTATTCAGTAGGTAAAATCCCTGGTGGATATCTCAAGAGAGAAGGAAAGCCATCTGAAAAGGCAGTACTTACATCAAGAGTTATTGACCGTCCTATTCGCCCTCTTTTCCCAAAGGATTTGAGAAACGATGTTAACCTTTCCTTGACAGTTCTTTCAGTTGATCAGGACTGCTCACCAGAAATCACAGCAATGATCGGTGCATCTATCGCCCTTTCAATTTCTGACATTCCATGGAATGGACCTATCGGTGGTCTCTTTATGGGTATGGTAGACGGCAAAATCATCATCAACCCTAATGCAGAGCAAAGAAAGGTAAGCACACTTGAGCTTACAGTTGCAGCAAGCGAAAAGAAGGTTGTAATGATTGAGGCAGGCGCTAAGGAAGTATCTGATGAGGATATGTATAACGCAATTATGCTTGCTCATGAGGAAATTAAGCAGCTCATTAAGTTTATTAACAATATCGTAGCAGAAATCGGTAAGCCAAAGTTTGACTACCCATCATGCGAGTTCGATCACGATATGTTCGATGAAATCTTTGCATTCTGCGAGAAGGACGTTATGTTCGCTCTTGATACAGATGATAAGACAGTTCGTGATGCTAGAATGCAACCAATTATGGAAAGCATTGTAGCCAACTTCGAGGAGAAGTATGGCGTATCAGCAATCATTGGCGAGCTTATCTATAAGATTCAAAAGAAAATAGTTCGTCGTTGGCTTCTCGAGGATGGTAAGCGTGTTGATGGTCGTCGTCTTGACGAAATCAGACCTCTTACAGCTGAGGTTGGTATGTTCAAGAGAATCCATGGTAGTGGTATGTTCACTCGTGGACAAACACAGGTTATGACTCTTGCAACACTCGGTCCTATCTCCGATTGCCAAATGCTTGACGGTATCGATGACGAAACCGAAAAGAGATATATGCACCACTATAATATGCCTGGCTACTCAACAGGAGAGGCAAAGGCATCTAGAACCCCAGGTAGACGTGAAATTGGTCACGGTGCGCTTGCTGAGCGCTCACTTGTTCCAGTTCTCCCATCTGTTGAGGAGTTCCCATATGCAATCCGTCTTGTTTCCGAGGTAATTTCCTCAAACGGCTCAACCTCACAGGCTTCAGTTTGTGGCTCAACACTTGCTCTTATGGACGCAGGTGTTCCAATTAAGGCTCCTGTTGCAGGTATTTCCTGTGGCCTTATCACAGAGGGCGAAAGATGGATGACAATGATCGACATTCAGGGTCTTGAGGACTTCTATGGCGATATGGACTTTAAGGTAGCAGGTACTCATAAGGGTATTACCTCTATCCAAATGGACCTTAAGATTGATGGTCTTACACCTGAAATTATTAAGGAAGCACTTCGTATCACTCATGTAGGTCGTGACCAGATTATTGATGAAGTAATTCTTAAGGCAATTCCTGCACCTCGTGCTGAGGTTTCAGAGTTTGCTCCAAAGATGATTAGCATCAAGATTCACCCAGACAAGATAAGAGAGGTTATCGGCTCTGGTGGAAAGGTAATCCAAAAGATTGTTGCTGATACAGGCGCAAAGATTGATATTGAGGATGATGGAAGCGTATTTATCTCTGCAGTAGATAAGAACGCAATTGAGGCTGCACGTGAAATCATCGCTGGTATCGTATTCGAGCCAGAGGTTGGTGCAATCTACAATGCAAAGGTTACAAGAATTATTCCTATTGGCGCATTCGTTGAGTATGCACCAGGTAGAGAGGGTCTTGTTCACATCAGCAAGCTTGCTAAGGAAAGAACTGAAAAGGTTGAGGATGTATGCAACGTTGGTGACGAGGTAAAGGTTAAGTTCCTCGGAATTGACGAAAAGGGTAGAGCAAATCTCTCAATCAAGGACGCACAGTAATAAAATAAAAGCGAACGGAAAATTCCGTTCGCTTTTTGATTGTAAAAAAGAATACCACGCGATAGTCGCGTGGTTCAGTAGAGGTTAACCGATGAGGAAAAATCCTCCGTATGTGATATAATTAGAAAGACCTGCCAGTCAATCTAAAAAAACATACGGAGGATTT
>JAGALI010000052.1 GCA_017625275.1 Clostridia bacterium | reverse complement strand
TTAGAGCAAGTTAGGCTAGGCGCACCACGAGAACCCCCTAAAATTCTATGAATTTTTGGGGAACCCCTACCATAGCAGACGGACGATGGCTATCTAACGATAGTCGAGGTCGGCTACGAGTAGCAACGACGCATAACGAAGCTATCAATGCTCGAGAATCAATTTCCGAGATCTTCAACTATAAGCTCTCTCACTGCATTTGGATCTTCCTTTGGAGCAGGATTATCTCTAAATGCTAGGAATTTTGGAGCTACTTGTGGGAACATTGCGCAGGAGAGGACATCCTCGTCACTCTTTACTATGTCCTTAAATTCCTCACGATATTTTTCAAGCTCTGGAGAAAGAAGGTCTGCTGGACGGCAGGTGATAACCTCGTCGTCGCCGATTGCCTTTTTTCTAACCTCCTCGTTTACCTTGCCAGGAAGCATGCCATACTCGCCACGAAGAAGTCCCTTGGATTCCTTGGATACCATCTTATAGCGCTCACCCATTAGGACATTAAGAACTGCCTGTGTACCAACAATTTGGCTGGTAGGTGTTACAAGTGGTGGGTAACCAAAGTCCTCGCGAACTCTTGGAACCTCAGCAAGAACATCATAAAGCTTATCCTCTGCCTTAGCCTGCTTTAGCTGTGAGATAAGGTTGGAAAGCATTCCACCAGGTACCTGATATAGAAGCGTATTTGGGTCAACATTAAGAACCTTAGGGTCAAGGGAGCCTGCTTCCTTGAGCTTTTGAGCTACTGAACGGAAGTGTGTGGCAATTCCACTTAGATGATTTAGGTCGATGCCTGTATCGTATTTTGTGCCCTGAAGGGTGGCAACCATAGCCTCAGTTGATGGCTGTGATGTACCATTAGCAAGAGGCGAAAGTGCTGTGTCGATAATATCAACGCCAGCCTCGATAGCCTTAAGATAGGTCATATCGCCTGTGCCTGTTGTGTTATGAGTATGAAGGTGAATTGGCACCTTAACCTTTGCCTTGAGCGCCTTAACAAGTGACGCAGCCTCGAAAGGAAGCAAAAGGTTTGCCATATCCTTAATACAAATTGTGTCGGCGCCCATTTGCTCAAGCTTGCAAGCGAGCTCAACAAAGTATTCCTCGTTGTGAACTGGGCTTATTGTGTAAGAAAGCGCAGCCTCTACATGTCCACCGAATTTCTTTGTAGCTCTTATCGCTGTTTCCATGTTTCTAACATCGTTGAGCGCGTCAAAGATACGGATAACATCAATACCATTCTTTATAGCCTTCTCTATAAACGCCTCAACTACATCGTCAGCATAGTGCTTGTAGCCGAGAAGGTTTTGTCCACGAAGGAGCATTTGAAGCTTGGTGTTAGGCATTGCCTTTTTAAGGGCGCGAAGCCTTTCCCAAGGGTCCTCGTTAAGAAAACGCATACAGCTGTCAAAGGTAGCACCACCCCAGCACTCAAGCGACCAGTAGCCAGCCTTGTCAAGTGCCTCGCAGGCAGGAAGCATATCCTCGAGCCTCATTCTAGTCGCAGCCTGCGACTGATGCGCGTCACGAAGAATTGTATCTGTAATTAAAACTTTTTTAGCCATTATTTTTTCCTCATTATTAACTGTTTTTGAGCAACTATCTTTTTGTTTAGCCCTTGGCGTGGGAGAAGCAACGACGAAATTCGTAGCTTGTCACTAGCCTTGGCTTGGAAGAAGCAAGAAGTTCTAGGCGCACCACGAGAACCCCCTAAAATTCTGCGAATTTTTTGGGAACCCCTGCCACAGAGGGCAGACGATGACTATCTTGTGATAGTCGAGGTTGCCATCGAGGAGCAACGACGAAATTCGTAGCTTATTACTAGCCTTGGCTTGAAAGAAGCAAGAAAGACAAGGCGTACCACGAGAACCCCCTAAAATTCTGCGAATTTTTGGGGAACCCCTATCACGAGTAGACGGACGATGGTGTACATGGTGTACTCCGAGGTCGTCTACGAATGAACAACGCAGTATTTCGTAGCTTATTACTAGCCTTGGCTTGGAAGAAGCAAGAAGTTCTAGGCGCACCACAGTGGGAGGGTGATAGCGTACTTAGCGTACGCTGAAGTCGGCCACGAGGAGCAACGACGAAATTCGTAGCTTATTACTAGCCAAGAAGGGCGATTAGAACTCCTGCGGCAATTCCCGAGCCAATTACTCCGGCTACATTTGGTCCCATAGCGTGCATGAGAAGGAAGTTTCCTGGGTCCTCCTCTTGTCCAACCTTTTGGGATACTCTTGCTGCCATTGGAACTGCACTTACGCCTGCACTTCCGATAAGTGGGTTGATTTTCTTACCCTCTGGAAGGAATACATTCATAAGCTTTGCAATAAGCACGCCACTTGCTGTAGCTACGCCGAATGCAACAACGCCCATTAGGATAATGATGATTGTCTTTGGTGAAAGGAAGGTAGCTGCTGTTGCAGTAGCACCAACGGATACACCAAGGAATACTGTTACGATATTCATAAGCTCGTTTTGAACGGTCTTAGATAGACGCTCACAAACGCCACACTCCTTAAGAAGGTTACCGAACATAAGGCATCCAACAAGGATAGCTGCACTTGGAACGATAAGAGCAACGACGATTGTTACAAGAATTGGGAACAAAATCTTTTGCTTCTTAGATACAGGGCGAAGCGCATCCATTCTGATTGCGCGCTCCTTCTTTGTTGTAAGAGCCCTCATAATAGGTGGCTGAATTACAGGAACAAGTGCCATGTATGAGTAAGCAGCAACTGCAATAGGTCCGAGAAGCTGTGGTGCAAGAAGTGAGGTTGTGTAAATAGCTGTAGGACCATCAGCACCACCGATGATACCGATAGACGCAGCCTCCTGGAGAGTAAAGATAATGTCCTTCCAGCCAGTTGCCTCTCCAATTGCGCTGACGCCCATAACGCCTGCAACGGTGGCAAAAATACCAACCTGTGCTGCTGCGCCGAGAAGCAAGCTCTTTGGATTTGCAAGAAGTGGGCCGAAATCAGTCATCGCACCTACGCCGATGAAGATAAGACATGGATAAACGCCAAGCTTAACACCGAGGTAAAGAACATCTATAAGACCAACCGAAATGCTTGTGCCCTCAAGGTTGATAAGTGATTGAAGAACAGGATAGCCCTCTGCCACGCCTGAGCCTACAAGGAGATTGTAGTCGGTGTAGTGAAGCTCTGTTCCTGGCATAAGAATATTTAATTCCTCTGCAATATGTAGGATTTTTTCAGGAGTAATTACTGCTCCTCCGAACAAATCCCATTGAATATGTCCCGCCGCAAAGAGCTCCTCATGGTAAGCCCCTGCAAAGGGAAGATTTGTTATAAGCATACCTATTGCGATTGGGAGAAGAAGAAGCGGTTCAAACTTTCTGCCAATAGCAAGGTAGCAAAGCACGCAGGCAATGCCTATCATGACAAGGTTCTTCCAGCCACCATCGCCGAAGAAGCCATACACGCCTGTTTGCTTCAAGAACTCTATAATTCCGTCCATTTAAAGCCTCCAATTATGCAAGAGAGCAAAGAGCTGTTCCTGCCTCAACGGAAGCGCCTGCTGACACACTCACGCCTGCAACTGTTCCGTCGCATGGAGCCATAATTTCATTTTCCATCTTCATAGCCTCAAGAATGAACAAAACATCGCCCTTCTTTACAGCCTGACCATTTGCTACATTTACCTTAAGAATTGTACCAGGCATTGGAGCAGTAACTGCCTGTCCACCTGCTGGCGCGCTTGCCACAGGAGCTGGTGCTGCTGCAGGAGCTGGTGTAGCCTTTATATCTGCCTTATCTACTACTTCAATTGTGATTTCGTAAACATTACCGTTTACTGTTACCTTATAAGCTTTCATTTCTATACCTCTTTTAATTTAATTTTTTAAATGATATTACACGGATTGCTGAAATATCCGTGCCCTCTTTTTCTGCGATTGCTGCGCAAACAGCTGCAACAACCTCTCCCCTGTTAGCAATTTCCTTGCTAGGCGCTGGTGTGGGTGCTGGTGCACTTGGTGCGCTTGAAGCTGGCTTATCTGGGAAGAACCTATCACAAATAAGATTCATAAGATAGATAAGACCGATAAGAATTACAAGTCCACAGAATACGACTGCAACTCCGAAGAAGCACACAAACGCAAGCTCAGAGCCGGTTGATAATAGGATTTTTGCCATTGTCTCACTCCTTTTTTATATTTGCTTAAGGTAAAAATCCATCACCTCAAGCCCAATTTTTTACATATATCATTTTAACACACATTTTGTCAATTGTAAAGGGATTTTCCTCTTTTGCCACAAATTTTTATTTAATATATAAATAAATGATACAAAAGAAAAAGCAACGACGCTGGTCGTTGCTTTTATCTGTTAGTCCTCAAGCTCGTATGCATAGCACCATTTAGCGCCTGTGAGCTTTCCAAAGAGGTATTTCATTGATGCCGCCTCATTCATGATATAAATGTCGCCATCCTCGTATACAAGCTCCTCTGCCATTGGTGGAGCGATTATATCCTTTTCAAGCGTTGAGCTGTCAAGGAAATAAAGAGGAATGCTTCTGCCCTTGAGCTCAAAGCTTTGTCCTGACGCCTCTGGCTTTTTGTGCACATAGATATGTGACTTTGAGAGTCCCCAGGAGCTTGAAAGTATCATTCTTCCGTCCTCTGTAAAGGCAAGGCCTTGAATTGCATTGCCTATTGAATACACAGCCACAGGCTCCGTCACTCTTGGAACGCCAAGCGCTGGGTCAATGTCGTATTCATAAATTACAGCTGTATTTTTATCGCCACTTGGTGTGGTGATATGATTGCTTTCTGGTGTTTCATAATCAACTGCACGATAGAAGTTTCCAAGGTAAAGCTTGTTTCCGTTTACCTCACAGAAGGCTACATCTATATCTGTTGAAATTTTACCAATTTTTGTCACCTTGTTGTCACTGTCGAGCATATCAAAGGTGCTGAAAAGGTCAACCCCCTTTGAGGTTGCAACATATGTAATATCGCCGTGAATTGTAATTCCACCTGCGTGACCTGTATATGGAGTGCCGTCGTTATTTAGCATCTCAATGCACCTTGGCTCACCCTCTCCGTCGTCAGGCATTACATAGATAACAGATGCGCTTACCTTATCCTTTTGATAGCCTGTATAAATAAAGGTGTCCATATCGTCTATGTATTCGAAGCCCTGTGGAACGCTACCTGTCCAAAGACCAGGAATTTTAAATTCCTTGTCAGCGTTCATGTAGAATTTTATAAATACAAGATTTTCACCTATTGAAAAGCCAATTGCCACAATAAGCACAAGAACTATTATAAGACACAAGACAGCTGAGATAATCCTCAGCGCTAGGCTTCCCTTTTTCTTTTCGTTTTTTGCCATAATTTTCTCCTTTATATCTTAGGAACCTTTACTCTCCAGCACCTTCTCCAGCACCTTCTCCGGCACCTTCTCCAGCGCCTTCTCCGGCACCCTCTCCAGCACCTTCACCAGCGCCTTCTCCGGCACCTTCGCCAGCTCCTTCTCCAGCACCTTCGCTAGCACCTTCGCCAGCACCTTCACCAGCACCTTCACCAGCGCCTTCACCAGCACCTTCACCAGCACCTTCACCAGCGCCATCTCCGGTTTCCTCGTTCTCTGGTACATCTACCACCACAAATACAGGAGTTTCGCCTGCGTCAACTGACACAAAGCCCTCGCTTTGCGTGAGTGTGGATTTTATTCCGTCTGAATACTCGTTTGTAAGCTGAACAAGAGTTGCATCCTTTGGCACAGCAAGCTGAACTCCGCTTAAGGTAGAGCCGTCAGACACTGCATTCCAAACAGCATAAATAACCCTTCCCTCTGCCTCAAATCTAAAGATATATGCACCATCAGCGTTTTCAACAACGCCAGAGAATTTTGCACCCTTCAAAACCTTATTCATTGTTGAAAGGTAATATTGTGCGAGCTTAGGTGTGCCGTCCTCGTTCAAAACTCCAAAGCCGTCGTACTCTGAGCCCTCCTTGTCCTTATACTGACAAATTGATGCGCTATCAACGCCAAGCTTTGCAAACATAAGGTATGTACGAGTAAGGTAGTCAGCCTGCCTTTGCTCGGTTACATAATAAACGCTTTCCTCGTCCTTTGTTGTATATCCAAAGTTAGAAACTGCAATCTCGAGATAGCTATATGATGCATCTCTTAGTGCAAGCATTTGTACAAGACCGTTTAGGCTGTTTCCGTAGATTTCCTCAGGAGTCTTGCTAGACTCAATAAAGGAGTCTGTGCTAAAGGTTTTAAGTGGCACCACATATTGCTCCGAGCGCATAGTGGTAAGCTTATCAAGAACAGTTAGCATATAATAGCTATCAGGTGCCGAGAGTGGGCCAGAGATTAGCTTTGGCTCTATTTCGTCAGAGCCTACAAGCTTTGAGATACCAAAGCTTGGCTCTGCACCCTTAGCACCATCGTATGCAATGCTAATAATATTCGCATAGTCGGCTGCCTGAAGGTATTTGTCTGGATGATATCCAAGCTCAATGCTTCTTACATTTCCTAAATAGCTAGTTCTGTAGGTGTCGTAATAATTACATGCAACCCTTGCAACATCAACATAGTCACCAAAGGTATGCTCGTTTCTCTCAATCAGCTCAACGAGATGCGAAAGGTCAAGCCTTACGCCTAGCTGTGTTCTCATTTTATATTGACTTGACGCGATAGTAAGTCCAACTCCTGCGCTTGTATCTACAGTAGAGCCACTTTGAGCAATTTGAACTCTCGCAAGAGTAAATGGGTTATGAAGGTTAAGTGGCTGAGTTGGATTTGTAAGGCTATCCTGCTCAAGCGTGAAGTTGAGCGTTGTGCCCATTATCTTATCCATTGTAGGAATTTCACGAACAGGAATAGGGTCTGGCTCAGGCTCTGGCTCTGGCTCTGGCTCCTCTGTCGTGGTTGTTGTGGTTGTAGTAGTGGTGCTAGACTCCTCGCTTGATGATGAGGATGAAGGAAGCTCCGTGGTCTCCTTCATATAAGGACCACCCATTTCTATAGCCATATCATATATTTGATTCGAGATAGACTCAAGCTGTGCTGAGATGTCGCAGGATGCGAAAATCAGCATACAAAGCGCAAGCACTATTACAAAAAATGTCTTTTTCAAAGCGTTTCCCCCTACTTAGGTTAAATACATTATATTATACATTGTAGCACTACGCATAAAAAATGTCAAGTATTTTAATTTTTATCATTTTAGGTATTGATTTTTTATAATTATTATGGTAACATTGCCTTGGACGACCTCGTCTAATATATTGCGTGGGCTATGCCCACAAGGAGAGCTTATGAGAAAAGTTAAAATTGGAGTTATCGGTCACGGCTGCCGTGGCTGTGGTCTTATGGAAACCATGCTTCTTACTGATATGTATGAGTTTATTATGGTTTGCGACAAATATGAGGACCGTGTTAAGGACGGTCAAAAGCAGGTATTTGACAAGCTTGGCTACACCCCTGCTGGCACTACAAATTATCACGAGGTGCTTGCAAATCCAGAGGTTGAGGCTGTGCTTATCTCCTGCGACTGGGAGCTACATATTCCTATTGCAATAGATGCTATGAACGCAGGCAAGGCTATCGCCCTTGAGGTTGGTGGCGCTTATACTGTTGAGTCCTGCTTTGAGCTTGTTGAGGCTTGGGAGAGGACAAGAGTTCCATTTATGTTCCTTGAGAACTGCTGTTATAACAAGGACGAGCTTTTGGCGACAAATATGGCTAAGGCTGGCGTGCTTGGTAGAATTGTTTATGCATCTGGCTCCTATGCTCACGACCTTAGAAAAGAGGTTGTTGAGGGCAAGGAGAAAAGACACTATCGTCTTCGCAATTATCTTGAGCGCAATTGTGAGAACTACCCAACTCATGAGCTTGGTCCTATTGCAAAAATCCTCGGTATAAATCGTGGAAACAGAATGGTTTCTCTCGTTTCTATGGCGTCTGGCGCATTTGGAATGAGCGACTATGTGGATAAAAGAGTAAAAAATGGCGAGTATGTAAACCCTGACCTTATCGGCGCAAAATTCGCTCAGGGCGATATTGTAAACACCATTATCACCTGTGAGAATGGGGAGCAAATTCTTCTCCGTCTTGATACCTGCCTACCTCGCTCATATAGCCGTGAATTTATCGTTCATGGAACAAACGGAATCTATGAGCAGGCGTACAACTCCGTTTTCGTTGAGGGTGAAGACGAATACTGGGACCCATACGATTATGCAAAGCATAACCTTAATAACGCTGAAAAATATAAGGAATATTTGCCAGAGTTTTGGCGCACCATCACAAAGGAGCAAATCGACGCAGGTCACGGTGGAATGGACTTTTTTGAGCTTGTGGACTTCGCTACCCGTCTTGTTGAGGGCAGACAAATGCCTATAGATGTTTACGACGCTGCCGCTTGGATGGTTGTTACTCCTCTTTCTGAAAAATCCATTGCCGAGGGTGGCATGCCTCAGTCTATCCCAGACTTTACAAAGGGCGAATACAAGGCTCGTCCTCGCTACGATGTAACAGATAAGTAAGCCCTTGCCCCTATCTAAGCTGATATAAGCAAAAACAGCCACATGTGTGGCTGTTTTTTTATTTTGCTCTTTTCACTAGCTCATATTCTGGGGATTTAATAAGCACACCCTCTCTCGTAATCACAAGCTCAACCTGTCCACTCAGCCCAAAGCGCTCTCGGTACTCCTTCGGAATCACCAGCCTTCCAAGCTTGTCAAATTCCTTTATAATTCCTATCTTTTCCATTTCTTTTTCTCCTTACTGTGCAAGAAGTCTGATTAGACTTTCTATATCTTATTTTTCTATTATAACTTGTTTATAATATAATTGTCAATACTAAATTGTAGGTGAAATTTATGAGTGAATATGGAAAAATAAAAATCAAGCTTGATGAAGTGCTAAAAAGTCGTGGAATGAGTAAGAATAAGCTTTCTCACAAGGCAGAAATGCAAAGAACTCAAATCAATAATTATTGCAAAAATGAAATTACAAGGCTTGACACAGATGTTCTTGCAAGAATTTGTACTGCCCTAGACTGCAAAATCGAGGACATTTTGGAGTTTGTCCCACCAAAGGAAGACTAAAAATGAGAAACAAGGAAAACAAGCATTTAGGAATAGAGATTGATAAGGAGCTACATTATAAGCTTCACTACATTTCAAAATATTATGGTCGCTCTGCAAATGGGGAGATTTTATTTCTCGTAAGACAGGCGATAAAGGATTTTGAAAAGCTTGAGGGCGAAATAGAATATCCGCCAAAGGAAGACTAATTGTACCAAAATAAAAGAGCAGATTTCTCTGCTCTTTTTTGTTTTAATTTCTCGCTTAATCCACCATCAACCTTTGTTGAATGTTTACAGTGCTAACGCTTTTTGCCTACAGGGGCGTCCCTGGCACTCCGCATTTGAGCTTCACTCACACCTCGAGCCTTACGAAAAGTCCATAGTGGTCGGTTGGGAATTTGCCGTCTACGGTTTCGTCAATTAGCTTCAGGCTTATGGGCTTTATCTTGTCGTCTATGAAGCAATAGTCAATATGCGCGTTATCTACCCTGCCATATTCGTGATAGGTGGTTCTTCTATCGTTTGCAGTAACGGCATTTACATCGGTAAAATGCTTCACCATCTCGGCATAGCCCTGACTGTCTGGCGTCATATTGAAATCTCCAGTTATCAGCGTTGGAAAATTAGAGATTTTTTTACTGTAATCATAAATGAGCCTTGAGCTGTCAACCTGCCCCTTATCTCCGAAGCCATAATGCGTGTTCATATAGGTAAACACCTTACCACTTTCTATGTGCTTTAGAGTAACATATTCACAAATGCGCCAGCAATTGTATAGCGCATCCCAGCCACGCGACTCAACCTCTGGGGTGTCGGAAAGCCAAAAATACCCCTTGTCCAAGCACTCAAACATTCCCTTTTTCCAAAGAATAGGCGCGCCCTCAAGCTCATGCACGGAGCGATATTTGTTAAACATCTCGTAATCTTTATAGAAGCTTGCAATTTCCTGCTCCCAAGGCACGGTGTATTCCTGAAAGCCGATAATGTCGGCATCATACGCGCTTGTTATCTTGGCAAGCCTTGGTGCACGCTCCTTAATTGAATTGCCGTCCTTGTCGTCACAGCATCTTATGTTAAAGCTTATTACCTTTAGTTCCATATCGTTCTCCTAAAATTCAGCGTTTTTATTTAAATATTGTCAAAAGCTCAGCCTCTTAATCGCCGAAACCAAGCCATCGGTAAGCATTAATGAGCCAAATGCATTTGGATGCACCCTGTCGCTAAAGCAATCATTCACATTAGGAACTAATGTAAAGCCATCAACAACCTTTATGCTTTCGTGCTTTTTACACTCGTCCTTAATTATGTCGATGCACCATAGAAAGCGCTCCCAATCCTCAACATTTCCTCTCCAAAGAGGGGTAATCACCAAAACAGGTATGCCAGCAAAGACCTCGCATAGTCTCTTATAATACTCTCTGGCATTTAACTCATAATCATAGCTTGTCTCGTTATACCAGTTAGTGCCGAGTGCGACGATGATTTTATCAGGCACAAAGCCATCAATTGTCATTAAATCATTTGGCTCAAATCTATATCCACCAATTCCCTGTGCCAGCACATCATAGCCAAGGCGTCTTGACAAGCCATTTGCATAAGCAAGGCTAGCGATAGCAGGACCTGCACCTTGAGTGATAGAATCGCCTAAAATCAAAGCCTTAGGTCCCTTTTTCTTGACGGATTCATATCTGCCATTAATTGTAAAGCCCTTAATTTGCAGGGTGCTTTCGCACGGGAGATAAACGCTAACCCTCTTTTTCCCAGCAGGCAGGCTAAATGTCACCCTTCCCTTAAGCTTGTCATCAATATGGTACACAGCGAGTAGCACATCATCAGCATACAAATCAATAGTGTTTGCATTAGCGTGAGCCTCTGAAGCCTTATAATCAAAGCTAAGCTCGGTAGCGTCTGTTTTTAGCTCTATTCTTTGAGGACCACTAATTAGCGCTCTATTAAGCCAGTATTTATCGTAGTCCTCTCTTGACATGTGCTCAATTTGCTTTTTTGAATAACGATACGAAAAAAGATAGCCGTTTTTCTCTTCAAAATAACACGCGCCCCTTATTAATTTTTTAAGAGTTTTGTTTGATAGTCTCATAAAAATCACCTCAATAAAATATCTACTGATATTTTACCATTAAAGCACTAAAAAATCAACAAATATTTCTAAAACAGAGCGCAAATAATTATATATCACAAAAGGGCGAGAAATCTCGCCCCTTTTAATTAAATTATAGCCTTTTCACTACTACATTTGTTGCCTTTACAATGCATTCTGACGGATAAACCCCACGCAAAGATGTTAAGGGATAAACTGTCGTGTTCTTGCCTATTATAGTGCCTGGATTTATAACCGAGCCACATCCTACATCTGCACCATCGGCAAGAATACCACCAATTTTACGTAAGCCCGTTTCATAATCCGTATCCCCATGTATAATAACAGGCTTGCCGTCGGATTTAAGGTTGGAGCATATTGTCCCTGCACCCGTGTGTGCCCTGTTACCCAATATTGAGTCTCCTATATAATTATAATGTGGTATTTGAACCTTGTTTAGCAAGATACAGTTTTTTAGCTCCGAAGAATTTCCAACAACACAGCCCTCTCCAACAATAACGCTTCCTCTTATAAAAGCGCCTGGTCTTACCTCGCTACCTGAGCCAATAATGGCAGGGGCTTCAATTATAGCTGTGTCGTATATCCTTACATTCTCTCCAACCAACACATTGTCAGCTAAGAGAGTGTAGCCCTGTAGCCCCTCTTTAATAAGACTAAGTATATAGTCCTTTATCCTTGGAAGAATCTCCCAAGGGTACTCACAAGAATTAAAAAGAGGAGAAAGATAGTCAGGAACTGACGAAAATAAGTCCTTTGTTTTAACAAGCTTAGTCAACGCAATGCCCTCCATCCTTAATAGCCTTTATCACTGCTTCTGTATATTCAACGCACCTTTCATAGGGCTCAGCCTCAACCATAACTCGTATAACAGGCTCTGTACCACTTTGACGAATAAGGATTCTGCCACGCTTATTTATAAGCCTCTCAACATTCTCAACCTCTCTTTTTACATTTTTGTCAGATATCGCTGCCGCCTTGTCCTTAACTCGAATGCTTTGAAGGTACTGTGGATAAAGCCTTATAGGCTCTACAAGCTTTGAAAGTGACTTTTTAGAATCACAAATTTCCTCTGCCACCATAATAGCAGTTAATATTCCGTCGCCAGTTGTCGCATATTTTTTCATAATAATGTGTCCTGATTGCTCTCCACCGATGGCATAGTCGTTGCTTTGCATGCATTCATACACAAAGCGGTCTCCCACCGCGGTTTGAACACACTTAATGCCTATGCTCTCCAGACTTGCAATAAAGCCACTATTTGACATAACCGTCATAACAACAGTATCGTCATTTAATGTACCCTTAGCCTTAAGTCGCTTGCCAAGAATATAAATTATAGCATCTCCGTCAACCAAATTTCCATTTTCATCAACAGCAAGGCATCTATCGGCATCGCCATCAAAGGCAAAGCCAATATCAAGATGCTTTTCCTTGACAAGACGCTGTAGCCTTTCAATGTGAGTTGAGCCACAATCCTCGTTTATGTTAAGACCATTTGGCTCGTTTCCGATAACATATGTCTGTGCACCAAGGGAGCTGAATACAGCATTTGCTATATTCCAAGATGCTCCGTTTGCGCAGTCAAGTCCTATTTTCAGATTTTTGTAAGAGTTTGATGCTATGGAAATCAAATAACCAATATAGCGATTCCTTCCAGCCACATGGTCGTGTATACAGCCTATGCTTGCCTTTTGTGCCAAGGGCAAATCTTCTCCCATCACGCCAAGAGTAGCCAAATCTCCATCAAGATATGCCTCAATAAGAGAGGTTGTTTCATCGTCAAGCTTCTCACCATGAGAATTTATAACCTTTATTCCATTATCATAATAAGGATTGTGAGATGCGGTTACCATAATGCCACAATCAAATCCGTCAATGCGCGTCACATAAGAAACGCTTGGTGTGGTGGTAACATGAAGCATATAGGCATCAGCGCCAGATGCAATAATTCCAGAAACGATAGAATATTCAAGCATATAGCTTGAACGGCGTGTGTCCTTTCCTATTACTATTCGAGGGCGATAGCCTGACTTTGTGCACCCCGATAGCTTTGATGAAAAGTACCAGCCAAGGAATCTACCCACCTTATACGCTTGCATAGAGGTAAGATTTATATTTGCCTCTCCACGGAAGCCGTCTGTACCAAAGTATTTATTTCTTTTTGGCGCATCAAGCAACCCCGGCAAGGCCATCTTATCATGCAAAAGCTCATCTGTGGAAACGCCAAAAATTTCCGAAAGCTGAAGAATCTTGCTAATTTTTGGAAGTGCTTGACCGGTTTCCCACTTGGAAATGGTTTGCCTTGAAACATCAAGAGCCTCGGCAAGCTGCTCCTGCGAAATGTTTTTTGACACTCTAAGCTGTTCAATCTTTTGTCCTATTATCATGCTAATTCTCCTTAAACGACTATTTTAATGCTAGCCATAACTCACATTATTCCTATTATACCAAATATGCTCTCCGTTAACAACCAACTTCGCATTGATTTTTTACGCAACCTCAGGTTGCAAAATGGCTTTTTTCGAGGTGTGACGTCAAAGGTCCATATGCTTTTTCGCCAAAGCTAGCTTTTTAGCAACCTATGGTTGTCTTACTTGACCTATTCATGCATGTTGTGTTCAAGCTGACTCTGCTAAAGGGTAAGAAAAAAGGAATGAGCCTTCTCATTCCCTTTTTATTAAAGCGTTTTTTCCTTAAATAGCCTTTTGCTTATCAGCTTTGCAACAAAGTATAACCCTATAAACACACAGACAAAAACCAGTAGCAACACACTCGTATAAAGCCAGTTTATTTCAAACCAGCCATACACAGAGGTGGGTAATGCCTGATAAAGAAATTTAAGTGGCGTTCCTTTATAGTTAAACAAATAGAAATAATTTGGCTCCCAATCCAGTAGCGCTCTAAATAAAGAATTACAAATAATTGCTACAAACGCCATAGAGCCAACAAAGCCAATTGACAATAGCAAATCCTTTTTCTTAAACACCGAACGATACATAGCTATGCCATACAACGCGCACACCACGATAAAAATGTGTCCCCATACATATGTTTGTGGTCTTATTCTCCACAAGGTGTCATAGTTCGCCAAGGAATCAGCAAATACCATTGCCAAAATGGCAGGTATCATATTAAAGCAAAAGGCCGTCAAAATCAACCATTTTTTCTTGAAAATCAAGGCTATGCCTGCTATTACGCTACCAATATGGCAAACCTGCAACGGAATTACCTCAACTCCCCAGCCTGACCTAACATAAATGTCTATATTTCTAATGATTAGTATTGACACCGAAATGCCACCCAATATGTAGCCAACGATATTTTTCACCCTGTCCGATTTATCCCTTATCAAGCCGTAGATTGCAAAAAATATCACAAATGGCGAAAGCATATACAAAAAGTGCCATATTGACCATAACTCAAAGCTCATAATATCTCCTCTGTCAAATTTTTAATTGTATAGCTCTATTTTAGCACTATATTTAACTAATGTCAATAAAACAACCGACTCTTGTCAACCCAAAATAAAAGGGCAGATTTCTCTGCCCCTTATTTATTTCGTATTGCGACTCGCGTTGGTCGCACTGGCAGCAGCTGACGAAGAATATTCAACCTCTTCACCAGAAATATCTGCTGTTTTTTCTCCATATATTCTATAATATCCATTTTGTATATTTGAAATATATTGCGCATCTGTTGAAGCAAGTTTAGCAGATATACCAAACTCAACAATTCCATCTGCAGCAATCTCTACCACTGTGTATCGCTGACACTGATAGCCAAGTGCGTCAGGGCCAGAAGAACCTACCGTAATCAATCTTATTGCTCCTTCAGGACAGGCTTCACTCATTCCATTCGCTTTGAATATTGCATTCATAAGCTCGTCGCGTGTGCCTTGAATTGTTGGGTTGTAATAAAAATCATAATCCCAATTAGCCTCAGAAACAGTAAAATCACCCGCAAGAAAATCGTCTAACTCCACGGCAGAAGAAAGCTTCAAACTTACAAGATTAACAACTCCTGACTGCTCGCTTTCATGGTAGTTGACAAGGTATTTAATCCCAGTAACC
>JAGALI010000051.1 GCA_017625275.1 Clostridia bacterium | reverse complement strand
CTTGTTCAATGTATGGAGCAATATCCGTCTCTTGATGAATCTGAAAGAGATAATATTCATCATATAGATAAACCTCGCCACTCATATCCTCGCAGGAGGCAAGGTCACTCATAAGTCCCCAAGCCCAGCCACGAGAGCCACCACCGATATACGCAATCTTAACATCATAAGCCTTGTTGTCCAAAAGTCTCATAAAACACCTCGAAAAATATATTTTTATATTCTAAGTATATAATAAAAAAATCGCAATTTCAATATAAAATCAAAAATAAAAGAGGCTACATAGCCTCTTTTTCATTCTTGAGCAACAAAATCTGACAAAGCGAGAGTAATCTCTACGGGAGTGCTAACGCCCTCGCGCTCAACCAATATAGTAAATTTCTCGCCTGGCTTTACAAGAAGCAGTGCCTCAATGAATTGGAACTGTCTTGTTATAACGATGGTTTTTTCACCGATGGTTACGGATTTTACAGCATCGCCAGCCTTAAGCAGACCATGAGCAGGGCCGCCCGAAACTACCGTATCAACAATATTTTTTTCAATTATATCAATTGTTCCTGTCTCGGAATTATATACTGTTGTTATATCGTCTAAGAGAATTTGAATCTTCAAGTACGGACGCATAACGCTCTCGTTTGCCTGCTTGTAGCAGAAATTAATGATATTTTCGCAAAGAGAGTGGACAAGAGATGAGGGTATGGCATAGCCAATATTATCAATCGTCTCGTTTTCAATCTTCGCGTTTACAATTCCAAGCAGCGCTCCGTCAGAATTAAAAAGTCCACCACCAGAGTTTCCACCGTTTATAGGCGTATCGGTACGCATAACACGAATATCAAAGGATGAGGTATCCTTTAGGCTTTGCATCTTGATTTCCTCAGAGAGGACATTTATAATTCCAGCAGTTGCAGAAAAACCCTCGCCCTCTGGGTTTCCAATAGCAATTGCAGTCTCACCAAGCACAGGGAACTCATCAAAGGATGTGGCGCTAAGCACCCCACGCTCGTAAGCGCTTTTGAATATATCATTTGCCTCAACACGCAAAAGCGCGATGTCGTAAAGCATAGAGCCACCGACGAAGCTTGCGCTAACCTTGAAATCTCCATATTCAAGCCCATAAAGGAACACATAAATTTGGTCACTTATCTTGTTTGAGGTTGTAGACAAGGAATCATAAACCACATGATAATTTGTGACA
Source organism: Clostridia bacterium (assembly GCA_017625275.1). Lineage (GTDB taxonomy): Bacteria > Bacillota > Clostridia > Oscillospirales > CAG-272 > RGIG2000. The sequence goes on along the minus strand of JAGALI010000051.1, from coordinate 2,285 downwards.
ATAAACGCGCTACCATCAAAGTCTAGCGAATAAATAACGCCACTTCCGGCAAAGCCATAGGAGTGAGAGGACGCGTCCGTGAAGGTAGAGGATACAGTAACAGCGCTCTTAAGTGCAACAGAGGTTGCATATTTTACATCAACTCCGTCACCAGTTATGGCGATTTTGTTTTCGGTTATATCTTGATTTATAGTCTGCTCGAAAACAGGGGTCTCGGCATCCTTGCCGTCAGCACCATCAACGCCATCAACGCCATCCTTGCCATCAATACCATCCTTGCCATCGACGCCGTCCTTACCATCAGCGCCCTTCAGGCTCTCAAGCCATTCAGCCTCAGTGCCCTCAAAGCCGTTATTTACAGCAATCTCGTAGGCGCTAAGCCCATTGCTTCCAGCCACAGGAACAGCAAGCTCCTCGCACGAGCAGAGAGTAAAGGATAGTAATAAAAGAAGCGCAAAAAGAAGCGCAAAAGCTCTTGTTTTTTTCATAAAAACCCTTTCAAAAAGCAAAATTTGATTAAATTCTACCATTTAAGACAAGCAAAACGGGTCATGCGTTGGTAAAATCTCTTTTTATTATACAATATATTTTGCATTTTTTCAAGGGAGAGGGCTTAATTTCGTTTTACAATATTGTTGCTTGACTTTATAATACAGCCCTCATCATATACTCCTCGCAGAGAGGTGAGGGGGTAAACGCTTGTCGCCTTACCAATTAGCGTGCCAGGGTTTAAGACACACCCACAGCCGACCTCAACACCATCACCCAAAATCGCACCCAGCTTTTTAAGCCCTGTTTCGTAGCGCTTATCTGCACGAATAACGACAAGGGATTTGTCACTTTTGAGGTTGGAGCATATAGCTCCTGCACCAAGATGCGCCCCGTTTCCAAGCACGCTGTCTCCAACATAATTGTAGTGAGGCACCTGCGCCCTGTCAAGAATGATACAATTCTTAAGCTCGCTGGAGTTGCCGACAACACAGCCAGAGCCTAAAATTACATTTCCACGAATGAACGCACCCTGCCTGATTTCACAGCCGTGACCGATGATTGCAGGTGGCAAAATCCTCGCCCCCTTGTCGATTTTGACATCTCTTCCAACCAAAATTCCGTCCTCAAGAGAGGTAAAGCCCTCTATTCCGTTTTCGATAAGCACCCTTACATGCTCCTTGATTTTTGGCAATAATTGCCAAGGATACTCGCACTCCTCAAAAAGCGCCCTTAGATACGGCACCTCACATTCAAAAAGCTCACTTGTTTTAATTTGCATAATAACCCCCTGTAAATAATATCAGTATATGATTATTTCCCAAAAAAGTAAAAAGCAAACAAAACAGGACTCAAAAATCGTGTGTCAAGGTATATTGCACAAAACAGCTTTAAAATTATATAGAAATATAGTTAAAATTAATAGTTATACTATTGCTTTTTTTGGATAAATATGCTACCATTTACTTAGTTGCAAAGCAACAAGTAAAGAAAAAACGCCCACAGGGCTTTAAGGAGATAATATGCTTGATTTTGCACTTGATAAGGCGCTTTGGAAAAGAGTGCGTGAGAGCGAGGAGTTTTCTCAGCACAGGCAGGAGCTAAGGGAGCTTTATGAGGAAGCGTTTAAGGACGCACCAAGACCACACTCTGTAGAGGAAATTTTGGAAAATAACGATGGTGGACTTTGGAGACTTCAGTTTGACCAGCTTCAAGCGAGCGCGCTTTTGTCGCTCATCTATCCTGATAACGAGGAATACTATCAAAGCCTTCTTCGTATAGTTTGGGCATATCTAAACGAATACACCTGGGCACCACTTGGCCACTATACGGAGCAGTATTATGGCAAAACGCCAAAGGATTTTGACTATGGTCTGCTTGACATTTTTGCATGCTCGATTGCGTTTTCTCTTGCTGAGATAAAGAATTTGTTTAAGGACAGATTTCCATCACTTTTGAGGGACAGAATAACCTATGAGCTAAGGCGCAGAACGATAGAGCCATATCTCACAAGAAAATTTTTCTGGGAAAGCCACGATAACAACTGGACAGCCGTTTGCACAGGAAGCGTGGCTGGCGTGCTTATGTATGAGGCGCCGGAGCTGTTTTTTGAAAATCAGGAAAGAATCCACAAATCAATGCAGTGCTACCTTGACAGCTACAAGGATGACGGAATGTGCGTAGAGGGTGTTGGCTACTGGGAATTTGGCTTTGGCTTCTTTGCAAGCTACGCTATGCTTGAAAGAGAGCTTACAAACGGAGAGGTTGACTGGTTCATTGATATCTAAGTATCATCT
>JAGALI010000050.1 GCA_017625275.1 Clostridia bacterium | reverse complement strand
GCATCAGTTGTCCTGCCAAGGGCATAGCTGAGTAGCCGCGTACGAATGTGATAAACGCTGAAAGCATCTAAGCGTGAAACACACCTCAAGATTAGATATCTCCAACATTAAGTTGATAAGGTCACTTGTAGACTACAAGTTTGATAGGTCAGAGGTGTAAGCACAGTAATGTGTTCAGCTGACTGATACTAATAGACCGAACGCTTGAACTACTTTGTTCATCACAAAGTTGCTTGAGTTCTTCGTTCTTCATTACTAGTTATTTTCTTTGTTTGGTTTTTAATGAGCATTTGAAAAGAGCATCAAATGATGCTCTTTCTTTATTTTTATTAATTTTAAACCTCAAAAAAGAGTGCCAAGTGGCACTCTTTTTTTAAATGTGTTTTTCAATAATTTCTCTCATTTTATCAAGATTCTTTTCCATTTCAGCAACGAGCTTGAATTGGGTTCTGCATCTATCAAGGTTGTGTCCATTTCTATGCACCTTGAAATATGTATCACCATTAATATGGTCTGTCAAGAATCTCATACCACATTCAAATGTGAGCATGATAGAAGCGTATGGAAGAAGCTCAATTTCAGTTTTTGTAAGAGATTTAGCGCATTGCTCAAGGTATCCCTTTGTAAACGCCTCATATAAGTCGAGGTCGAAATCTACAATATCAAGATTTTGCTCATCCTCGGCAGCGTGAGTAGCACCTGAGCGAATAGCATCTCCAAAATCATAAAGATAAGAGCCTGGCATAACGGTATCAAGATCTATAACAGCGATAGGAGCCTGCGTTTTTTCATCAAAAAGAACATTGTTGAGCTTTGTATCATTATGAGTAACTCTAAGCGGTAAGGAGCCATCAGCGAGCTTGTCAACAAACATAGATGTAAAATTCTTTCTTTCACGAACAAAAGCGATTTCATCAGCAACATCGTCGGCTCTGCCAGAAAGATTATCAGAAACAGCCTTTTCAAAGTCAAGATAACGAGAAGCAGTGTTGTGGAAATTCTTGATTGTTTCAGAAAGGGCAGATGCGTCAAAATCACTTAAAAAGTTTGCAAATTCGCCAAAAGCAACACCAGAAAGGTAGAAATGACGTGGATCCTCCATCTTTTCGATAGTAAATACATCGTCAATATAATGATACATTCTATATGCATCACCATTAACAACAACATAGCTCTTTCCAGTATTAGCAGTTAAAAACTTCAAGGTTGAACGATAAGGGTTTCTTCCAAGCTCAATGCTTTTCTTTCTAATGTGATGAGTAACACCCTCAATGTTATTCATAAGACCATCAAGGTCCTTGAAAATTTTTGTGTTAATTTTCTGTAGAGTATATGAGTTGTTATTTGTGCATACACGATAGGTTGAATTAATGTGACCGTTTCCTACAGGATATGGTGTCTCATGGTAAACGTCACCAATAAAAGCCTTAATGGCTGTGTCAAGATTTTTCATAAAAGCTCCTTTTATGTATTTTTATTATTTTACCATATATTTCATATAAAGTAAAGATTAAATATTGAAAAAATATATAAAATGGTGTAAAATAAGATATAAATGAAACATTTATCATAGAAACAGGAGAAAAAATGGTAACTAAGGTAATAAATATCGCTAGTGGTGTAAAAATCAATTATATAGAAACCGATAAATTTAAAACTAATTATTTTTCCTTTAATTTTATAACTCAAATGAGAAGGGAAAGTGCACATTTAAACGCACTTGTGCCTCGAATTCTCACTCATGGAAGTACTAATTATCTAACACAGGCAGAGATAGATAAAAGATTACAGTATTTG
>JAGALI010000006.1 GCA_017625275.1 Clostridia bacterium | reverse complement strand
ATAAAGCTTTCAATTTCTGGTTGCTTTCTTACTATATTAGTTATTTTAAATTCAAACCAGAAGGTGCTACCCTCACCAATTTCGCTGGATACGCCAAAGCGAGAGCCGTGGAGAAGCAGAATGTTTTTAACGATAGATAGGCCAAGACCTGTGCCTATTTTAGCACGAGTGTGTACCTTGTCAACCTTGTAATATCTATCCCATATAAGAGGTAAATCCTCATCACCTATTCCAGCACCTGTGTCGATTACAGAAATTCTTACAACATCATCAGTTATGCGTTGAACAACACGGACACGCTTGTCAGGGCCAGTATAGTTTATGGCATTATTTATAAGGTTGTAAACAACCTGTAAAAGCCTTACCTCGTCAGCCATAATATAAACATCCTCGCGATAATCAAAGCTTACATTGTAGCCATTGTGCGAGATAAGATGCTCATATCTATCAATAGATTTTCTGACAACCTCTGTAAGATTTATCTCAGAAAGCTCAAGCCTTTGAGTTCCGGACTGAAGCTTTGAAACATTAAGAAGGTCATTAACAAGAGAGGAAAGACGCGCAGTTTCATCTATGATAACCTGCATATTTTCAGGTGTATTTTCACCTGGAATATCACGCATAACCTCACTGTAGCCAGAAATCATTGTAAGTGGCGTTCTCAAATCGTGAGAAATATTTGCAATAAGGTCCTTTTGAAGCTTGTCAAGCTTTGAAAGCTCCTCAACCGTGTGGTTAAGTGTCTTTGCAAGCTCAATAGTTTCAATTGTACCCTTTTCCTCAAAATGCACCTCATAATTACCCTTAGAAAGTGCCTTTGCCTTGTTGTTTATATCCACAATAGGTGATGACATGTGCTTAGAAACAAGATAAGCAACAATAAACGCAACAAAAATCATAAACACTGAGGTAAATATGAGCTGTGAGCGAATTGTCCTAACCGTAGAATCAATAGGCTGAATAGAGGAGTTTACAATAACTAGGATGGTATCTCCGTTTCCGTTTGTCGTGGTAGTAACGCTTATAATATGGTCATTACTTATGTCGGGGATTTTACCCTTGAAGGCGTCTGGGTCAAAGCTTGAATTATCAAACTTATCCTTTTCAAGAATTTCCAGATAAAAGCCATCATTTTCGTTAGCCCTCTCGAGCCAATTTTTATACAAATCCGAATTATAATTAATGGAGTGCATAACACAGTCAAATTCTTCGTTGTGTATATCACATTGATTGACCACGGAAAAGCCACGAGAGGCGTTTACAATCTTAATACAGGCGTTATGATAATCAGCCAGACTCACAACAAGCGAGGGAAGCTCCTTGTCATCTATATTCTCACAAATGTTTTCGCTTGCATTATAAGCAGCATATCTTTTTACAAACTCATAAAAGGTTGAAAGAAATACCGTTTGTGTTAACCACAGAATTATGAGCATAAGAAGAATAAGCGCGAGCATTGAAAGAAATATTTTAGATCCAATGGAGCCAAATCTTGATTTTTTTAAAGTACTCATTCCTTATATTCAAAGCGGTATCCTACACCGCGTATGGTAACGATAAAATCCGCATAGTGCCCAAGGCTTTTGCGCAGGATTTTGATGTGTGTGTCAAGGGTTCTGTCATCGCCAAAGAAATCGTAGCCCCATACATCAGATAGAAGCTTGTCTCTTGTAAGAGCAATGTTCTTATTTCTAATCATATAAAAGAATAAATCATATTCCTTAGGAGACATTTCAGTTCTTTTTCCATCTATGTAAACAATTCTTGCAGTAAAGTCAACAACAAGGCCACCATCAGCCATAGAAACAACCTCATTTTTTGGAGTGTTGTCCTTTTCCTTCACCTTGGCTCTTTTCATGATAGCATCAATTCTAAGCATTAGCTCCTTAGGAGAGAAGGGCTTTATAACATAGTCGTCAATACCAATTTCAAAGCCATTAATCTTGTCGTATTCCTCGCCTCTTGCAGAAAGCATAATAATAGGAACATTAGAGAACTTTCTAATTTCGCGACAAGCAGAAAAGCCATCAAGCTCAGGCATCATAATATCCATAATTACAATATCAAAGGAGTTGTTTTTAAGCTGAATAAGCGCCTCCATTCCATTAGAGGCCTCGGTTACAGTATGTCCCTCAAATTCGGCATATTTGCGAATGAGCTTTCTAATCATTTCCTCATCGTCTGTAATTAATATTTTATACATAGTTATCACCTCATAAAAATAATACCATACATTATATAAAATGTCAATAGAACGAATTTAAACAAAATACGGCACAATAGGGGTGTGCCGTATCCTGCTGACCGCTTAGCAGTCTATATAAAAAGGAGAGAGATAAATGCTAATTAAGAAACCTTTTCATAAACCATAAGGCTAATGGTTATATATTCGTTTCCACGCTTTATAACTGCCTCAAGAGAATCACCAGGCTTTGCCTTTGAAATAACTGAGCGAAAATCCTCAAGAGTAGTAATATCAGTACCATTAAGCGAGAGAATAATGTCTTGCTTTTGAAGAACATTATCATTGTAGCCTGACTCTAGGTCATGAATATATACATAAGGCTTTGAGAACATATCAGTGGTAGAGGCAATTGTAATTCCAAGGAAGGGTCTACCCTTTGCATATCCAAACTCAATAATATCTGAAACAATATTTTTTGCCTCGTTTGAAGGAATAGCAAAGCCAATACCCTCAACACCATCACCAATTGTTTTAGCGTTTATAATTCCAACAAGCTGTCCCTTCATATTGAATAGACCACCACCAGAGTTTCCTTGGTTAATTGCAGCATTAGTCTGCAAAAGCTTGAACGATGTACCATCAATTTCAACCTCACGGTCAAGTGCACTTATAATTCCATTTGTGCAAGAGCCACCAAGCTCGCCAAGAGGATTGCCGATTGCAATAACCTCTTGACCAAGAACAAGAGAGTTAGAGTCGCCGAAGCTAACACCCTTAAGCTTATCGGTTGTGTTTATCATAAGCACAGCGATATCGCCATATGTGTCAGAGCCACGAACACCTGTAACCTCGTATTCCTTGCCGTCGGTTGTTTTTATCATTATTTTGTCGGAAACGATTCCGTTTGATGCCTCAACAACGTGTGCATTTGTCACAACATAATATCCAGCGTCTACATCATCAATTTTATAAGAGCCAATAATAACACCACTACCAGCACTTTCGCTTATTGTATGGCCATTAGAAATAACCTGAGTTTTTATTTCAACAACGCTGTCCTTTACAGCATAAATTACCTCAGAATAGCTTTCGTATTCCTTGGCTTCATCTCTTGGCGTCGTAGCCGAGGGATTTACAGGCGTGCTAAGCTCAGTTTTTGGTGTTGAGAAAATCATGCTATCAACATTTTGATTTCCTATATTGCTTGAGGTTAGCTTGCCTACAATTATACTACCAAAAATGAATGTAAGTAAAATCAAAATACCAAAAAAGGCACAAACTAAAATAACTGCAAGATTTGTATTGGAGCGCTGTGTCCTTTGAACAGTGGGCGCATCATATCCATAATACCAATCGTTGTTGTTATTATTGTCATCACCATTTGGCTCATTAAAATTATTGTATATAAAATCTGCCATTTAATAGGCTCCTTTCGTTTTCATCATTATCATTTTACAATAGAAATGTGACAGTTTTTTGAAGATTAGCAAAAAAATAATTGAAAATATTAAAAAAATCTTGCTTTTTTTATATTCTTATGTTAGAATAACCAATGTAATTATAAATGCTATGAAAAAGTTTGCATTATCAAGCTTTAGTACACAGAGAGGCGCGTCTTGGGCTGGAAGCGTGCTTGCTAATATGATAATTGCGTTTCGCTTTGGAGCAGGCTTGCTGAACTATAGTAGGTGGGCACGGGTGTCCCGTTACAGACATAGGAAGTGATAGCTTCTAAAGGGCCGTATGGCTGAATTTGGGTGGTACCGCGATATTATTCGCCCCTGTCTTTTTGACAGGGGTTTTTATTTTGTTAAATTTTTAATTAGGAGATATAAAAATGAAAGAAAAATTGAATGCGTTGCTCCAAGAGGGAACAGCAAAAATTCAAGGCGCACAAACCGAGGCAGAGCTTCAAGAGGTTAAGGGCGCACTTCTTGGTAAGCAGGGAAGCGTAACGGAGCTTCTTAAGGAAATTCCAAAGCTAGATGTATCCCTTCGTCCAGAAATGGGTAAGGCAGTAAACAATGTAAAGATGCTTCTTACAGAGCAAATAGAGGGACGCAGAGAGGAGCTAAAGCTCAAGGCGTCAGAAATTTCACCAGATTTTGACTGCACCCTTCCGGGTATTGAACCAAAGATTGGTGGACTTCACCCAATAACACAAATGTGCTATGACCTAAACGATGCCTTTCGTTCGATGGGCTTCGAGGTATTTAGTGGTCCAGAAATCACAAGTGAATATTATGCCTTTGACAACTTGAATTTCCCACCAAACCATCCAGCTAGAGAGAGCATGGATACCTATTGGCTTGAGGGACACGATTCAGGAGAGGCAAATGATAAGCTTTGTCTTCGTCCTCACTTGACGGGTGATAGCGTGCGCTATATGCAGACACATAAGCCACCATATCGCTTCGTTTACCCAGGTCGTGTTTATAGAAATGAAACAACAGATGCCCGTCATGAGCGTGCGTTTTTCCAATACGAGGCTCTTATAGTTGATAAGGACTTCACCTATACAGCTGGTAAGGTAATGATAAAGAGCATTCTTTCAAAGGTATTCGGCAGAGACGTGCCTGTAAGAATGCGCGCTGGCTTCTTCCCATTTGTTGAGCCAGGCTTTGAAATTGATATGGGCTGTCTTGTTTGTAACGGCAAGGGCTGTAGCGTATGTAAGCATGTGGGCTGGATTGAAATTATGCCAGGTGGTACACCACATCCAAACGTGCTTCGCGCAGCAGGACTTGACCCTGATGAATACACAGGCTTCTATGTAAACATAGGACTTGACAGACTAGTTATGATGCGTTATGGCGTTGACGATGTTCGTCTTTTCCATAGCACAGACCTTCGCTTCTTAAAGCAATTTCATTAAGGAGAAAAAAGATGAAACTATCATTAAATTGGATAAAAGATTATGTAAAGCTTCCTGACGATATGGATCTTTCAAGGCTTGCTTATGACCTTACAATGTCAACTGTTGAGGTTGAGGGCGCAGAAAGCCTTGCGGAGCGCTTTGATAAAATCGTCGTAGGTGAAATTAAGGATGTTCTTCCACACCCAAATGCAGACAAGCTTCGTGTTTGTAAGGTTGATATCGGCGATGGAGAAATAAAGGATATCGTTTGTGGAGGAAGCAACCTTGAGGCAGGAATGAAGGTTGTCGTTGCTTGCCCAGGCGCTATGGTTCGCTGGCACGGAGAGGGAGAGCCTGTTGAAATTAAAAACGCAAAGCTTCGTGGGGTTCAAAGCTTCGGAATGATTTGTGCCTCTGTAGAGGTCGGCCTTGCAGACCTTTTCCCTGTAAATGACGACCACGAGATTATGGATATAACCTCGTTTGACGCAAAGGCGGGAGAGCCACTTGCTAAGGCGCTCGGACTTGACGATATTATTCTTGAAATAGACAACAAATCAATGACAAACCGTCCTGATCTTTGGGGTCACTATGGTATAGCAAGAGAGCTTGCAGCTCTTTACGACCTTGAGCTTGTTGAATTTGAAAAATACACTCCAAGCACACAAGAAAGCTACGATGTAAGAATTAAGGACGAGGAAAGATGTCCTCGCTATATAGGCGCACGTGTTGAGGGACTTGGTGTAAAGCCATCTCCATTTGAAATGCAAAGTCGCATTTGGAGAGTAGGCATGCGTCCAATAAATGCGCTTGTAGACATTACAAACTATGTAATGTTAGCCACAGGTCAGCCTACACACGTGTTCGATTCTAATCATATCATTGACCATATAGAGGTTCGCCGTGCAGAGCAGGGAGAAAAGCTTCAGCTTCTTAATGATAAGGAGCTTGCACTATCATCAGACGACCTTGTTATCGCCGATGCAGAGGGTGCAGTGGCTCTTGCAGGCGTTATGGGCGGTGCAAAGGACTCCGTTCTTCCAGAAACCACCAGCGTTATTCTTGAGGTTGCAAACTTTGAATCAAAGGGCGTTCGCAGAACAGCACTTCGCTATGACAATCGTACAGAGGCATCCTCTCGCTACGAAAAGGCAGTAGACCCTGAGCGCTGTGATCAAGCACTTTCGCTTGCCATGAAGCTTTTTGCAGAGCTTTATCCTGATATGAGGGTGACAGCCTTTAACGACCAGTATCCAAACAAGCTTGCAAGAAAAGAAATAGATGTTGATTTTGACTGGCTTGACAGACGCCTAGGTAAGCGTATACCTCAAGAGGTAGTAGCTAAAAAGCTCGGTACAATGGGCTTTGAGGTAACCTTTACAGATAATGGAATGCACATAGTTGTTCCAACATGGCGCTCAACAGGCGATGTAGGAATAAAGGCTGACATTATGGAAGAGGTTGCTCGTATGTATGGCTACGAGAACTTTGAGGCAACAACAATCACAACCTCCTTCGACGGGGCAATCAACCAGCTTGAGGTTGACCTTGTTCGTAAGATAAAGGAATATCTTGCATTCCGTTGCAATATGCAGGAAATCTTTACCTATCCTTGGATGAGCGAGGAGTGCGTAAATGCAATCATGCCAAGCACAGATGGCATTTTGGCGCTCGCAACCCCACCATCACCAACAGAAAAATATGTTAAATGCTCACTCCTTCCAAACATTTGCAAGGCAATCGTGAAGAATGAGCGTAATTTTGATGAGTTCGACATTTTTGAGGAAGCACAAATCTATCTTGATAAGGATTACACCTCAAATTATGAGGGAGAAGCACTTCCTTGCCAAAGAAAGCACCTTGGCTGTGCCTTTGTTGGCAATGCGGATAAGGTTTCAGAGCTTTTCCGTCACGCAAAGGGCGTTATCGGTATGATGCCTCGCTATACACACATGGAGGCGTTTACCTTTGAAAAGAACGAAAAGCCATATTGGGCTGACGAAACCGTTTGGCAAAACATTTACCTTGATGGTGAAAAAATCGGAGACATCGCGCTTCTTTCAAAGAAATCAGCACTTGCATGTGGAATAAAGGTGCTTTCAGCAATTCTTGTT
>JAGALI010000005.1 GCA_017625275.1 Clostridia bacterium | reverse complement strand
TTTCAATTTCCTCTCTTGTTTTACGGTACATTTCCATTTGCTTTTTAATGCTTTGCTCGCTGGTGTAATCAGGACGCTCATCCCAATCGTACCAAACACCGTAGTATAGATAAATACGCCCGTCGTCATTGATTAGACCTGGGTCAAAGATTATGTAATCCTGAAGTGGTGTGCCGTCTGGGTTTTTAACAACTCCCAGGTATTCAAAGGGTCCAGCTGGGCTATCTGATACTGCCACGCTCATAATATTGCTACAAGCATGAGTGTCAGCCAAGGAATAATATAAATAATATTTGCCATCATTGCCCTTTACAACATCAGGCGCGTACATATATCTGAATTTTGGATATAGTGGGTCTTGGCTTGCCTTATAAATTACACCATCACATCTCCAGTCCCTTAAATCGTTAACCGGTGCTGAATATACAACATAGTCAAGCATACAGAAAAACTCTCCGTTTTCCCTGTCGTGTGAGCCATAAACATATACTCTCTCGCCAAAAACATGTGGCTCCCCATCTGGAACATATTCATTAAGTGGCATATATGGATTAAAAGTCTGCTTCATTTTATTCTCCTTATTTATCAAACAAAGTGTTTATATTGATTTCCTTTAGGCAAGGACGCTCATTTGGTGTGTCGTTTGGGGTATGGAATACAAAATAATTCTTTCCATTGTCAGAAAAAATCATGCCATGTCCACCGTTCCTTTCAAAAAGGAGCTTATCATCTATCGTCCATTTGCCGTCAATTTTTCCGTTAGAGGAATGTGCCACCGCCTGACAATATTCATCCTTATAAAAGCTTGACCAAATAAGCGCAAGCTCCTTATCTCGTCTTACGGCGAAGGGGCCATCCGTTACATATGAGCCATTGTCACGTATGTCGTATCTCCAGCTAGCATCGCCTGCGCTAAAAAGATATATTGGCTCTCCTATCGCGCGCTTTAAATCTCTCGAGAGCTCTAGGGCGCAAATTGTACCATTTTTAATTTGTGTCCATTCGTGGCAAAAAATCATGTATGGGGTTTCATTTTCTACATACAGTGTTCCATCAAGGCAATCCCACTCACTTGGAGTTAGCGCGCCATTTGAATGCTCCTTGAAAATGCCATCTGGGGTATCACACTCAAAAATTGCAGTGCCACGATGATAGCCGTCCGCGATACAGGTGGCTAGCATATAGAATTTGCCATTATACTTATGAACCTCTGGCGCCCAAAACTGCGCTTCTCCCCAAAAGCCATCATAGTATTCAAATATAGGCTTAGGTGCGCTCCAGCTTTTCAAATCGTCGCTTACATAAACATCAAAGCCGAGGGTGTATTTATCTACTACTCTGTCCCATGTATTAGCCGCCCTTGTGCCGTACATGTAATATTTGCCCTCATGCTTTAAAATAAAGGGGTCTCTAATATTAATATCTGCAAAATTCATGCTTTTCTCCTAAAATTGTTATACAATTTTATTCTAGCATACTAACATAAAAAAAGCAATAGAAAACCCCGACAAAGTCGGGGTGATTTTATTTTTTAAAGTATTGGTAAAAATTTGCTTATTCTAGCTGTTATTTTTTCGCTTTCTCCAACTAGCTCCAGCTCCTTGCCCTGTGCCCTTGCACGCTTCTTCGCACCAGCAAGCTTTTCAAGAGCTGTTTCGTCAATGTTACAAAGCTCGCTCATGTCTATAAGAAGCTTATCTGTGCCCTCAAGCTCGCTTGCGATATGGTCAGTTAGCTTGCTTGCATTTAGGAAGCAGGCCGAGCCTGAAAGCTTCAAGGTCTTTGCTTCATCTGTATCGGTTGTCTCCATTTTTAAGCCGGACTTAATGCTCTTAATATTAGCGATAAATGTAACCACTACGCCACCGATTACTCCATAGGTGAGGTCAAAAATAATGGTAAGGGCGCAGGTGATAATCAAAATTATGCTGTCGCGAACGCCGAATTTTGAAAGCTTAGCAAAAAGCTTAAATCTGCTCATATTAATAGCTACTGATATTAATATTGCTGAGAAAACGCAAAGAGGAATATATTTCATAACATCCATAAGTGCAAAATACATTATGAGCACAAAGATGGAATGGAATATGCCTGTTAGTGGGCTTTTTGCTCCATTTTCGATTCCTGCAGCTGTGCGAGCAATTGCGCCTGTTGCAGGAAGTCCTCCAAGTAGTGATGAAAAAATGTTTGCAACGCCCTGTCCCACAAGCTCTTGATTGGTATTGAAGCTTGTATTAGTCATTCCAGAGGCAACTGTTGCTGAAAGCAGGCTTTCAATCGCGCAAAGAAAGGCGATTACAACTGCAGGAACTATAAGAGCGCTAAATTTTACATTGCCTATTGATGAAAGGTCTATTGGAAAAAAGCCTGCCTTGATTTCGCCATATTTTGAGCCGATTGTATCAATTTGCGCGTCTGCAAAATTGTTGAGCAAAAGTGAAAGAATTGTACACAAAATAAGTGCGACAAAGGCTGATGGGATTTTTTTGTTTATTTTTGGGATTATTATTACACATGCAAGGCCCAAAAGTCCAACTATAAAGGTAGAAAGGTGGAAGGTTTTTATGTTCTCGACATATGAGATTATCTTCTCTATTGCCTCTGTTCCTGTGGAATCAAAGCCACAGAGGTCCTTGATTTGACCTATAAGAAGCGTTACACCTATACCTGTTGTAAAGCCAATTGTGATTGGAAAAGGAAAATATCTCATTACGCTTCCTGCGCGCAAAAAGCCCATTAAGATGAGAATTACGCCTGCCATTATTCCTGCTATTGCAAGTCCTAAAATTCCGATGTCTGGATTTGCTATATAAGAATAAAGGATTACTACAAAGGCTGCAGTTGGTCCACCTATTTGGAATCTACTGCCACCAAGTGCTGAGATGAAAAAGCCTGCCACTATTGCAGTAATTATTCCAAATTGAATTCCGTTTGACGAAACGGTGTCAGGCACGGACTGTATTCCTAGCGCGATTGAAAGTGGTAAAGCAATTATTGCCACCATAAGGCCTGCCAAAAGGTCGTTTAAAAGATACGCTTTTTTGTAGCCCTTTAAAGAATTTATTAGCTCTGGTTTCATTTTTACTTCCTTATTTCAAAAATACACATACATTTTAGCACAACTTTTAAAAATGTAAAGAGGTTTTTAAAAGTTTTTAAATAATTTCAAAAGTGATTATTTTCGACAAAATGACGCCAAAAAATATATTTACAAAATTTTTCAAAAAACTATTGCAAAATAAAAATACTTGTGATATAATACATAAGCATTAAACAACTGGCCCGTTGGTCAAGCGGCTAAGACGCGACCCTCTCAAGGTTGAAACATGGGTTCGATTCCCGTACGGGTCACCAACAAAGCAAAAAGGACACTCACAGGAGTGTCCTTTTTGCTTTGCTGACGGTCCATACAGGACCGAATCAAACCCATTCTCGCACTTGTGCGAGTTGGGTGCGTGGTTCATGGCTCGCCGTTCCGTGCTGGAACATTAAAGGGCGAGACATCTTCCCGTACGCTCATCGACCCATCTTCAAAATGCAATCGCATTTTGAATCGGGTTCGCATTTTCGTCTAAAGCCGACGGGAGCTCGCTCACAAGAGGCTAGGCGAAAATAGCTCGCATAGCGAGCCTTCCCGCTTGCTCTCGTATTAGCCAAGCACACGCCCAAAAAATTCCATTATTTACTTTTTGTATTGAATTAGATTCTTGCATATGATATAATTATTTTATAAAACTTTTTATGAGGTGTATTATGAAAACTATTAACGAATTAATAGACCAGTATTATTCTGAATTTGTTGGTATGCCAAGCAATCGACCTATAGTAAGAAACAATCAAAAAAATGATGCTTTTGAATTAGTTGTCTTAAAGGTATTGTATGGCAAACATTTGCCTGAATTAATTAAATCAAATGTCTCTGAATTTTGTAAATACATAATTGCTCCACCAGATAATGGTATAGATATTTTCTACCAACACGAAAACGGTGATGATTATTCGTTTGATGTAATACAGGTAAAAAATTCTTCTCTTGATGAGAGTCAACTCCGTGGTGCCGTTCTTGGTATGCAACGCACAATTGACGATTTCTGTAAAAATGCTTCTTCAATTAATAGTGAAAGTTGCAGAGAAATTTTAAGCAATTCGAATTTAGACAAATCAAATAAAAACAAGTGTCAATATTATGTAGTTCATACTGGAGAAGTTGATGATTTTTCAGGGTCAAATGAAAATGAACATATTATCACATTAAAATCTCTTGAAACACTTTTTAATAATATCAGCGATAATGTTGACAATGACACTTTATCAATTGAAACAAATATGTTCTATGGAAATTTAGAAGATAATCACGGAGCAATAGTTTGTAGTTTGAATGGTTTTGACTTAGCAAAACTAAACAATCAATATTTTAGTACCGAAGTAGGAAGAAACATTCTTTTTGGTAGTAATTTGAGAGAATCTCTTGTAACGCCCAAAAGCAAAACATTTCAGTCTATGAGGTTCACTTGCCTGTTACGGTTAACTATTTTGCTGCGGACAGTAAAGGGATGCCGGTGACAATGCAAGTACGCCGTCTTATCAGAG
>JAGALI010000049.1 GCA_017625275.1 Clostridia bacterium | reverse complement strand
GTTGAGCACGGCAAGCTCTATATGCTCCAGACCCGTAACGGTAAGAGAACTGCTCCCGCAGCTCTGCAGATCGCAGTTGATCTGGTAGCCGAGGGTCACAAGACCGAGGCTGAGGCTGTTCAGATGATCGACCCCAGAAACCTCGACACGCTGCTCCATCCCCAGTTCGACGCTAAGGCTCTGAAGGCTGCTAACCCTGTTGGTAAGGGTCTGGGCGCTTCTCCCGGTGCTGCTTGCGGTAAGGTTGTATTTACTGCTGAGGACGCTGTTGAATGGGGCAAGGCTGGCGAAAAGGTTGTTCTTGTTCGTCTTGAGACATCTCCAGAGGACATTGAGGGTATGCACTACGCTCAAGGTATCCTTACAGTTCGTGGTGGTATGACATCTCACGCTGCCGTTGTTGCTCGTGGTATGGGTACATGCTGCGTATCTGGTTGTGGCGAGATTAAGATGGATGAGGAAAACAAGAAGTTCACTCTCGCAGGCAAGACCTATGTTGAGGGCGACTGGATTTCTCTCGATGGCTCAACTGGTAACATCTACGGTGAGGCTATCCCAACTGCTCCTGCTTCTATCGCTGGTGAATTTGAGACAATTATGAACTGGGCTGACGAATACAGACAGCTTAAGATTAGAACAAACGCTGATACACCTAACGATGCTATCCAAGCTAGAAAGTTCGGTGCTGAGGGTATCGGTCTTTGCCGTACTGAGCATATGTTCTTTGAGCCAGACAGAATTTCCGCTATCCGTGAAATGATCTGCTCTGACACTGTTGAGGAAAGAGAGGCTGCTCTTGCAAAGCTTCTTCCAATGCAGCAAGGCGACTTCGAGAAGCTTTACGAGGCTCTTGAGGGCAACCCTGTAACAATCCGTTTCCTTGATCCACCTCTCCATGAGTTCGTTCCTACTGCTGAAGAGGATATCGAGCTTCTTGCTCAAACTCAAGGCAAGAGCGTTGAGGATATCAAGGCTATCATCGCTTCACTTCACGAGTTCAACCCAATGATGGGTCACCGTGGTTGCCGTCTCACAGTTACTTACCCTGAAATCGCTAAGATGCAGACAAGTGCTGTTATTCGTGCTGCTATCAATGTTAAGAAGGCTCATCCAGACTGGGCTATCGTTCCTGAAATTATGATCCCACTTGTTGGTGAGGTTAAGGAGCTTGCATTCGTTAAGAAGATAGTTGTTGCTACTGCTGATAAGGAAATTGCTGACGCTGGAATCGACCTTAAGTATGAGGTTGGTACAATGATCGAGATTCCTCGTGCTTGTCTCACAGCTGACGAAATCGTAAAAGAGGCTGAGTTCTTCTGCTTCGGTACAAACGACCTTACTCAGATGACCTTCGGCTTTAGCCGTGATGACGCTGGTAAGTTCCTCACAGCTTACTACGAGAGCAAGATTTACGAAAACGACCCATTTGCTAGAATTGACCAAAATGGTGTTGGTCAGCTCATGAAGATGGCTGTTGATAAGGGTATTGAGGTTCGTCCTAACATGCACCTCGGTATCTGTGGAGAGCACGGTGGTGACCCAACATCTGTTGAGTTCTGCCACAGAATTGGTCTCTCTTATGTATCATGCTCACCATTCAGAGTTCCAATTGCTAGACTTGCTGCTGCTCAGGCTGCTATCAAGAATCCACGCAAATAATTTCTGAAATTTTTAGCATAATATAAATTGCCAAGCCCATTGGGGAGTATTCCTCAATGGGTTAAGCATTTTTGATTCGCTGTAGCAAGATAAATTGCTGATTCTGTACGACTTTTTAATGAATCTATTAACAAAAGCTTGTTTTTGTCAATTTTCCACAATTTTCACGACATATTTTTGGCGGTTTTTGTGAAATATTTCGAATTTTTTTGAAAAAATTTAACTTTTTCCATTGACAACAGTTTTGTTTTATGTTATTATCTATAGTAGAAAACCATGGCGCTAGCGCTAAAGGGTTATTATTGAATCAGCTTGGGGGGTTATTATGGAAATAGCTATCATTGCAGATGACACTAAAAAAGAGCTTATTACACAGTTTTGTATAGCTTACTGTGGAACTCTTAGTAAGCACTCTATTTGTGCTACAAGCACAACTGGTGCTTATATATCTGAGGCAACTGGTCTTAAAATAGAAAAGCTTCTTTCTGGAACACAGGGTGGTGAGCAGCAAATTGCCTCTCGCGTTTCCTTTGATGAGATTGATGTGCTATTTTATTTCCGTGCTACTACTCCTCGCCCCGATGCTACAGGTGTAAATCTTGCTGAGCAAAATCTTCTCCGTCTTTGCGATGTTCACAATGTTCCTGTTGCTACTAACATTGCAACTGCTGAGGTTATTGTCAACGCGCTTGAGCGTGGGGAGCTTGATTATCGTGAATTTATCAATCCTTGCTCAGAATACAATCTTCGCCACAAGGGCAAGCCTAACTATTAATTATATGCAAAAAAGGCAGAGGCAAATTCGCCTCTGCTTTTTTATTTGACATTTATACTGTTTTGATATATAATATATATGTTAATAAATTTGAATATTAGAGGAATATTTATGAAAAGGTTTATTTTTCTTTTTACAATATTAATATTCGCTCTGTTGCTTATATCATGTGAAATGCTAGTGCCTGATGAAAGCTCTCAAGGTAATATTGTTGAGGCAAAATACCTCGCTGAGTCAGGTGGGTCTATTTTAGGAGAGGCTACTCAAAGCGTAAGCGTGCCCTTGGGTGAGTCGCACACATTTTCAGAGGTTAGTGCCGTGCCCAACGAGGGATATGTGTTTATCGGCTGGAGCGACGGAGTCTTGGAGCCATCTCGCACCGACACTCTCATCGAAAGTGCAGCTGTTACTGCTATGTTTATGCCTGAGGGCTGTGTAAGATTTCAATATCTTGCCAGTGAGGGTGGCTACATAGACGGCAAGAGCGACCAGCGTCTTTATCCAAATACACTTACCGAGCTTGTTGTGCCTGTGGCATACGAGGGGTATGTGTTTATCGGCTGGAGCGACGAGATAACAAGGCAAAACCGCTCTGATGTTGCCATAGAAAGCAAGAGCGTTACTGCTCTGTTTAAAAAGGGCTATTCTGTATCCTTTGAATGTGACCCTAACGAGGGAACGCTAACCGGCACTGTTTTTCAAGTTATAGAAAAGGGACAGACCACCACAATGGTTACAGCCACGCCAGAGCCTGGATATAGCTTCGTAAAATGGAGTAATGGTGGAACAAGCCCATCAATACAAATATCTGCAGAGGAAAATGTTGTTTTAAGGGCTATTTTTGAACGCCATTACCTCGACCTTCCTGTTATGTCTATATACACGGAAGCAAGTGTTGATACACTTGATAAGACTTATAAGGGCTGTGGCATAGAGGTTGAAAACGCAGGTGATTACAACCTTACA
The DNA here is from genome assembly GCA_017625275.1 of Clostridia bacterium. GTDB lineage: Bacteria > Bacillota > Clostridia > Oscillospirales > CAG-272 > RGIG2000. The sequence continues at coordinate 1,303 of JAGALI010000049.1, read as the reverse complement.
AGAAGCAAGGCAGAGATAAGGGGACGCGGAAACACCTCGTTCCAGCTTGACAAGCGCTCCTACAAGATAAAATTCGACAAGGCCATTTCTCTTTTTGGCAATACGCCCGACAAGGAATGGACACTTATTTCAAACCACTTTGATTTAAGTCTTGTGAGAAATTATCTCGCATATAGCGTTGCATCTAAGCTTAGTGCACTTGATACCACAACCTCCATGCAATTTGTAGAGCTATACATAAATAATGAATACAGGGGCGTGTATCTCGTTTGCGAGCAGGTTGAAATTGATGAGACCAGAATCAACCTTTCGCAGGACTTGTCAAGCACTGATACAGGCTATCTTATTGAGCTGGATTCGCGTGCTGAGGGCCTTGGCTTCTATGCTAATGGTAGCTTCTATGCAATAAAGGACCCAGACAGCGATAATTCTCTTTACACTCCAGAGCATACTGCGTTTATAAAAAACTATGTTATGTCATGTCTTACCGCCATTAATGGAGACGATTATTCTCAAATTGAGGCTTTAATCGACACAGAATCGTTTGCACAGGCATATGTTGTGTTTGAAATGTTTCATTGCGTGGATGTCGGATTTGCAAGCTTCTTTATGTATAAGGACGCAGGTGGCAAGCTAGTCTGTGGCCCTGTTTGGGACTTTGACAGAAGCGTTGGAAATGTATCAAACAATTACTCCTCGCGAAATCCAGAGACCCTTTATGCGAGCTGGAAAAACAGCTGGTTTAGTAGTCTTTTAAGACACGAGGAATTTCATAAGCTTGTTTGCGATACTCTTAGCGAAAACGAGGAGCTAATAAGAGCTACCCTTGACGAGTGCTATTCTTATCTTGAGGCACACCCCAATGCCTTTAACAGGAACTTTAAAAAGTGGAAGCTTCTCGGAACATATGTATATCCAAACCCAAGCGCTATAAACAATCTTAAAACCTGGAAAGAGCAGGTGGAATTTAACAAGGAATGGCTAGAAAAAAGTCTAAATTATATGTTAAAGCAATATCCTAGCGAGGCTGAATAGACAAAAAAACACAGGCAAATGCCTGTGTTTTTTATTATTCCTCTTCTGGAATTTGAGCTACAGCTACCTCATAGAAATAGTCAGCACCAGAAGCACCTCTAAGAATGTCAACCCTTATAGCTTTTATCTTTTTATCAACACTAGAAATATCTATGCAGTGTGCGTTATCCATTCCATATTCGCCAGATGCAAAATAGCCAGAACGAATTGGCGCCTCCTCGTAGTCGGTTTCGCCATCATAAATGAGATAAACCTCATAGCCGTTAAT
>JAGALI010000048.1 GCA_017625275.1 Clostridia bacterium | reverse complement strand
CTTGAAAAGGACGGCGTAACCTATACGATAAGAGGCGTTGAGGACCCAATGTTCACAATGAAAAAGGATAGCGCAGAAAAGACAAGAGTAGTGATAAGAGAAAAGCTAAAGACCTTAATTAGCGACACAGATGAATATAAAATAGTCCTTTCTCATCGCCCCGAGGCATTTATAGAGTATGTAAACGCAGGTGTTGATTTAGCACTTACGGGTCACGCACATGGTGGACAGGTGCAAATCCCATTTATCGGTGGACTTATCGCACCAAACCAAGGCTTTTTCCCAAAATATACAACAGGAAAGCATACAAAAAATGGCACTAAAATGGTGGTTAGCCGTGGCATAGGAAATAGCCTTTGCCCCTTGCGAGTAAATAATCGTCCAGAAATTCTTTTAGTAGAGCTTTGTCCTACATGCTAATTAAATAAAATAAAAAGCTCCGACCAAACGGTCGGAGCTTTTTTGAAGGTTTTTGTTAAATCCAAATTATTTGAGTTCTGCCTTAGCGCCAGCCTCTGTGAGTTGCTTAACAACATCCTCAGCTGTTTCCTTAGAAACTGCTTCCTTAATAGCCTTTGGAGCGCTTTCAACAAGCTCCTTAGCTTCCTTAAGACCAAGACCTGTGAGCTCACGAACAACCTTGATAACATTGAGCTTGCTTGCGCCAGCGTCAACGAGAACAACGTCGAACTCAGTCTTTTCTTCAACAGGAGCAGCAGCAACTGCAGCACCAGCAACTGCTACAGGAGCAGCAGATACGCCGAACTCTTCCTCAACTGCCTTTACGAGGTCAGCGAGCTCGAGCAATGTAAGTGTTTTGATTTCGTCAAGAATTTGTGTAACCTTTTCGTTAGCCATGATAAATAATCCTCCATAAAAGATAAATTTTTCAATAATTAATAATTTTGTGCTTTTACGCTATGCGTAGGCAACACTGACCTTATTCAGCAACAGCCTCGTTGCCCTTGTCGATAACAGCTTGGATAGCGCGTGCAAATCCAGAGATAGGACCTTGAATGCTTCCCAAGAATCTTGCGAGAAGAACTTCCTTTGAAGGAATTTCAGCAAGAGCCTTAACAGCATCTGCGTCAACAACGCCGTTGTCGATAAATCCACCCTTGATTTCAAAGGTTTCAACCTTGTCTGCGTACTCTTTAGCAATCTTTGCAGGAGCAATAGGATCCTCGTAGCTGATAGCAATAGCGCTCATACCATTGAGCTTATCCTTCATTGCACCGTAGCCAACCTCGTCACATGCACGGCCGATAAGAGTATTCTTAAGAACCATGTAGTCAACGCCAGCCTTACGGAATGCAGCACGCATTTTGGTATCGTTTTCAACAGTGATACCTTGGTATTGAACAAGAACACCAGATTGAGCCTTCTTCATTTTTTCAACGAGATCAGCAACAATGGCCTTCTTTTGTTCAAGAACTGAATTACTTGGCATAAAACAAACCTCCTTATTATTTCCTTTCGACAGAGAAAAAGAAAAATCTTTTTCCAAGGCACAAAATACAATATGCGCACCGAAAAAAGATTTAAAATCAATATTTAAATTCTTCCTCGGCAGGGAGCATAAAGCAATTACTGTGACCTGCTGTCTTTGGATTAACGACAAGATTATAACACAAGGCTACAATTTTGTCAATAGTTTTTTAAAATTATTTTTTTAATTTTTGTTTTCTTATATCTTGACCGAAGAACTGCTTAATAATGAACTCACCAAAAAGCCTGCTTGTTATACGGTCGTTGTAAATTTTTCTAATCTCATCACTTGTAAGATTAGTGCTTGCAATAATAGGTAAACCCTTATTAAGTCTAGTATTGATAATATTATATAGACAGGAGATAGAGAATTGTGACACCATTTCCGTTCCTAAATCATCAAGAATTAATAGGTCGCACTCAAGGTATTTGTTTGATTTTGGCTCATCAAAAGAGGCATTGAAGTCAAATCGACTTCTTGATAGCTCAGCCCTGTCTCTTTCAAAATCAGAGAACACATTTTGGGCAGTCTCATAAATAACATCATAGCCAGAATCAATAAGCTTTTTTGCAACAGAGGTGGAAAGATGTGTCTTTCCAAGACCCGTAGGACCATATAAAAGGAATGAGCGCTTGTCGGTCGCGAAGCTATTTGCAAAGGACAAAAGGTCGTCAAAATTGTCCTGCATAACATCCTTTTCCTTGCCCGAATAAAAGTCAAGAGAGAAGGTGTCAAAGCCCTGTCTTTCAAGTAGCCTGCCAAGTCCTGAATGCTCATAAGCCTTAAGCCTTAGCGCATTTCTGTAGCAGGAGCATAAAATTCCATTTACATAGCCTGTATCACGGCATTTTTCGCATTCAAATTTAAGGTCTGTGTAATTTTTATCAAAGCCGTTTTCCAAAAGAAGCATTTCGCGTCTTTTTTGAAGCTCTAAATTATTTTCCTTTATTTTTGCAAGGGCAGAGGCGTAGCCGTCCTTTCCAAGAGCAATAGCACCCATAATTTCAAGACTAACACCCTTTAAGGATGCGTCAATGGATTCAATTTCAGGACAAGCAAAATACACCTCGCGAAGTCTACTTTCACGGGTAGCCTCAGCCTTGGCGCGCTTTCTTTCAAACGCATCAGCGACAAAATCTATAACATCACGCGAATATCCCATCACTTATCCCCCTTTTTGTTATATGAGCGCTGTAGCGCAGCCTCAAAGAAATCATTTGTATCAAATGATGAGGACGCACTAGCCCTCTTGTGCTCCTCCTCGCT
>JAGALI010000047.1 GCA_017625275.1 Clostridia bacterium | reverse complement strand
AGCAGTTTTAATGCCACAGGATAGCCAATTTTCAATAATTTTCGCACAGTAAGCCAGCGAAAGCTTACCGGTTTTGTCAATAGTAATATCGTAAGCGATTCTTATAAGCTCAATGTCAAGCTCAAGCTCCAGCCACCTTTCAATTTTATCCCTTTCGGTCTTGGAAAGCTCACGCTTGCCAATTCCAAAAAGCTCACGAATTTTATATTCAAGAGAATTTTTATTTTTTCTGTCAGCAAAATGTGCCTCGAGACGAATATATGTATCAATACCCTCATCATAAAGATTTTGCGCTGTTTTTCTTATGTAAGCCCAGCTCGCCTTATCAAGGTCCTTGCAGTGGGCGAGAAGTAGCATAATATATTCATTGCTAAATCTAAAGGTATCCTTTAAATAAATAACATTATTGAAATCGTGAGTTCCGAAATCCTTGCCAAGAATTGCCTGACAGGCAAGAAATAGAGAGCGAATGTCTTCGTTTTTTTCGACAAATTTCGCAATTTGGTCGCCAGAATAGGTAGGTACAGAGCTAGAAGCGGAGGTGATATGAGTGCTAGAAATCTCGCCCTCAATTGAAATAACACCACGCTTTGCCCAAAAGTCAAGGGATTTTTGCACCTTCTCAGCTCCAACACCAATGCTTTCAGAAAATTTGGTAATATATTTATCAAACGCGCCAAGCATATCCTGACACGCATAAATTCCAATAATAACAGATAAATCCTCGCGAGAGGCTTCAGCCATAAATTTAGCCACAGAGGACGGTAAATTTATGATTTTGCCTGAATATTTAACTTCAATTTTCATTTTATCCCCCTTGCTAAATTAGCTTGGATATGCGTTTAACGACTCGTCAGCGCGCACACCATTTAAAAATTCATAATAGCCCTGTGCGCCAATCATAACAGCATTGTCACCACAAAGCGATAGCTCAGGCGCGTAAAATTCAGCGCCAAATTTTTTACATTCTGCAAGCACGCCAGCACGAAGGTGCGAGTTAGCACTAACACCACCAGCCAGCACAACCTTATCGTAGCCCGTTTTCTTAAGAGCAGAGCCGATTTTGGAGCAAATTGCATCGACAACAGTCCTTGTAAAGGATGCAGCAATATCCTTTGGTACAAGCTCAATATCCTTTTGCCTTTGAGTATTGATATAGTTAATAACAGAGGTCTTAAGACCACTGAAGGACAAATTGAGCGTGTCGTTTATAGATGGAGAAGGAAACCTTATTGCATTTTTATCGCCCTCACGCGCCAAAAGATCCATGGCGTGTCCACCAGGATAGGGAAGCCCCATAACTCTGCCAATCTTGTCAAAGCACTCGCCTGCGGCATCATCGAGAGTGGAGCCAATTTCCTTAAGCTCTGTGTATGATTTAACATCAAAGAACGATGTATGACCACCAGATACAACAAGCGCCAAGAATGGTGGCTTAAGCTCCTGATATGTCATATAATTTGATGCAATATGACCCTTGATGTGGTCAACAGGTACAAGTGGAATATTGTAAGCAAAGGCAAGAGATTTTGCAAAATTCACCGCAACCAAAAGCGCACCAATAAGGCCAGGACCATTAGTAACAGCAATAGCCCCAATTTCCTTAAGCGACACACCAGCCACAGAAAGCGCCTCGTAGGTGATTTTAGAAATAGCCTCAATATGCGCACGACTTGCAATTTCTGGCACAACGCCACCATAAAGCGCGTGAGTAGCAACCTGCGATGCGATAATATTCGATTTTATAATTCGCTTGCCCTCTGTCATTTCACACACAGAGCAGGCTGTTTCATCACAAGATGACTCAAATGCCAAAATATACATAAAAACCTCTTAAAGCTCTTTGTTCATTAAAATTGCGTTTTCACTTGGATTAGAATAGAAATTTGGTCTTTCTCCAACAGAAGCAAAGCCACACGACTCATAAAGCGCGTATGCAACCGAATTTGATTTTCTAAGCTCAAGTGTAATTCTTGCACAGCCCTCTGCGCGACACTCCTCGCATATAGCGTTTAAAATCGCGCGTCCTAAGCCCTTGCCACGAAGGACAGGAAGAACTGCAATATTTGAAATTTGTCCCTCGTCAAGAATAAGATAAACCCCACCATATCCAACGACTCTATTATCGCTTACTGCGACAAAAAATCGCCAGGGAGAGTGAGACATGGATTCGGCAATGGATTTTCTTGACCAAGGCGTAGAGAAGCAGCCCTCTTCAATATAGGCTATATCGTCAATATCAGAGGTGTTTGCCCTTCGAATAGAGAAATTGTTCATATTAATAGCCGAAAACACCACTTAGACTGTCGTCATCAATAATCCAGTCGTTAACATTTATCTCGGTATATTCAAATTTGTTGTTACGGATAATAACCTTTGAAATTCCTGCGTTTATAACCTGACGCTTACACATCATACAGCAGTTCATACCACCGATAACCTCGCCAGTCTTAGGGTCAGTACAGCAAAGATAAAGGGTAGAATCAAGCATTTGCTCACGAGATGCTGAGATAATAGCGTTAGCCTCTGCGTGAATGCTTCTGCAAAGCTCATATCTCTCTCCTCTTGGAATACCAAGATTATCTCTTGTGCACGAGCCAATATCACAGCAATTCTTGCGTCCTCTTGGAGCTCCATTGTAGCCGGTTGAAACTATAGTATCGTTTTTAACGATAATAGCACCGAAGCGTCTTCTTAAGCATGTGCTTCTTTGAGAAACCGTTTGGGCAATATCCAAATAATAATTATGTTTAGAAACTCTTTCCATAACAAACTCCTTATTTTTTTGTCTTTTTAGTGGTGCTAGGCTCTGACTTTACAGGAGGGGGATTAGGGAAATCAAATACAACCCTGCCGTCCTCAAGCCTTAGACAAGCATCAAAGCTTTTGCCATTTTTGGAGGTGAAGCCTTGAATTTTACTCGTCTTACCAGTAGCCAAAAGCATTTTTACATTAGAAACAGAAATCGTGCGAGAGCAGATTGATTTAGAGATAGAGAACTTACAGCCGTTTTCACGATAGCTTGAACAGCCGTATCCAAATTTTGTACGGACAACATTGCCACCACAAAGAGGACAAATTCCTATAACATCTCCAAAGAAACCGATATTTGTATCCTTTTCTATTTCAAAGTCCTTTGAGCGATTAAATACTGCATCAATTTCTTTTCTTGCAAGCTCGACACTATTTTCAATAGTAAACTCGCCACGATATACCTTTTTAAGCGCCTGACCCAGCTCAGAGGTTTTATATTTATCCATAATGATTCCAAGCTGTGAAAGCGATTCTATTAGATACTCACCATCAGGCAGAATATAGTAGGAATCCTTTTTAAGCGAGATATAATAGCTCTTGCAGGCGTTGTCGATAATACCAGTTCTTGTAGCCTCAGTTCCAAGCTCAAGGCCCTCGAAGATAGCACGATATTCATCATCGTCGCTCTCGTCAGCATTTGCCTTTTCGTCCTTGAATGGATTCTTGAGATAATTGTTTAGCGTTTCGATTGTGTAGTGCTTAGGAGGAGTTGTTTCCTTTTCACAGGGAACAAAATTGATATTAACCGTATCACCCTTTTCGAGCCTTGGAAGAATTTTATCCTTTTGAGTGCTTTCCTCAAATTTAGTCCAGCCTGGCTCAATTATAACAGTGCCACTTAATGTAAACTCCTCAAGCTCTCCGATTTTGATTTTAATTTCGTTCTTTTCAACGATACATTCCTGCTCGCAGAAAACGGCAACAAAGCGTCTTAAAATTGCAGTATAAACAATTCTTTCACGCTCGCTAAGCGACTTAGGGTCTGGAATTTTATAGGTAGGGGTAAGAGCAGAGTGAGACTCAATCTTTGAATCATCAAAAATGCTCTTTGCAAAGCGAAAGGCAACAGGATAGCCGAGCTTTTTGACATTAGCTATAATGCTCTTAACCTTTCCCTGCTCAGCAGTGGCCAAATATTCTGAGTTAGTACGAGGGTAGGTGACATATCCGTCCTCATATAGCTTCTGAACAGTTGATAGTGTTTCGTCCATGGAAAGCTTAAACTTCTTTCCAAGATAGCTCTGAAGCTTAGAAAGAGAAAATAGCTTTGGTGGACTCATGGTAGTGCGCTTTTTCTTTACAGAGGTTACAGTGGCTACCTCACCATTGTATTTTGCGCACTCTGCGAGCGCCCTTTGATATTCATCCTTTGTAAATTTTGTTTTTGAGGTGAGGTCTACAAATTCATTGTTTGTCTTCTCGTGCGAGGACATAACATAATACTTCTCAGGCACGAAGGTCTTGATTTCCTTATCCCTGTCGTAAATAGCCTTTACAATAGGTACAATAACACGCCCAACACGAAGTAGCTTGCCAGTTTTAAGAGTAGCGAAGCGAGTCAGATTAACGCCATATAACCAGTCAATATAGGTTCTTGCAAAGCCTTCGTTTGCAAGGGAATTGTATTCCTTCTCGTCCTTCATTTCGGAAAGGGCCTGCTTTATTGTTTCTGGGGTCTGGTCAGGAAGCCATAAACGGACAAATTTTTTCTTTCCTTCCTCAATCGCGTGAGAAACGCAAAGACGAACAATAATTTCACCCTCACGGTCAGCGTCACCTGCATTTACAATAGTGTCAACATCAGCGCGATTGCATAGCTTTTTAATTGTGTTGAATTGATTTTGAACACCAGAGTCAACCTTCTTGTCGCTTCCTCTTTTAAGATTAAATTTAAACTCACTAGGGAAGCAGGGAAGATTATCCATAGTCCATTTAGTGCTTTCCGTAGGAGAGTAATCCTCAATATCAGCTAAGGAGAACAAATGTCCAAAAACCCAAGTAACTATGAAGCTTCCACCCTCATAGTAGCCACCACGCTTTTTCATTTCAGCGCTTTGAACCTTTTCAATACCAGCAAGAATGTTTCTTGCAAGCGATGGCTTTTCTGCAATGATAAGATACATGTTAGCTCTCCTTTCTTAGTTAGTGCTCTTATTTTAGCATATAATATAGCCTATTTCAAGAAGATTTTAAAATAATTATAAAATATTATAGCGAGGAAAAAACAAGGACCGTACTTACGGTCCTTTTGTTACTTTTTAGGTTCAACCTTCTTTTTTGAGCCATCTGGGTACTGAATATAGGTGTTGTCAAGCGTGCCTCTGAGTGACGCACGAAACTCGGCAATGTACTCCTGTCTTAGAAGATTTTGCTCCATTTTCTCACCGTCGGTAAGAGTACCCTCGCGTTGCTTTTTAGCAAGAGCATTAATTCTGTCAAGCTTTTCCTTTTCCATATTGAAATTCCTTTGTATTTATGATAAAATTATGTTGTAAAATGTCGATTTAGGGGGTGTAGCTGTGAAAAAGCTCATTGCGCTTGCTTTGTTGCTTTGCGCACTTTTGATTTCCTGCAACGATTCTACTGTGATAGAGAGTAGTGACAAGGAATCGGTTGAGGAGCTATCTAGCACAGGTGGAATAATAGGTGGCTATGTTGTAAATACAGCTACTAAAAAATATCACACCCAATTATGCCCTCATCTAAAAAATGCCAATGAAGAAAACCTTACCCTGACAGAGGATATAAGCCACATTGTAGAATCAGGCTATGTGCCATGTCAAAGCTGTATAGCTAGATAAGAAGGAATGCAACGCGTTCCTTTTTTATTTTATTATTCCACCACCAATAACAATATCTCCATCGTATAAAACGACACTCTGTCCCTTGCATATGGCGCGCTGTGGCTCATCAAAGACAACATGTAAAAGCCCATTTTCTAAGGTAGCATACGCGTTTTGCTCAGCGTGCTTGTATCTTACTTTTGCCTTAACTCTCATAGGCTTATCAATTGAGTCAACAGCACTTAAAACCACATTGTCAGCGACAAGCTCCCTTGTGAAAAGGTCCTCGTCATCGCCAATAACAACCTCATTTGTGTCAAGACGCTTTTCACAAACATACATTCTGTGAGGAAGCGCAAGTCCAAGACCCTTACCTTGACCTATTGTGTATCTGATAATACCCTTGTGCTGACCTAAAATTTTGCCATCAAGAGTGACAAAATTACCACAGGGATATTCCTTTTTAGTGTAATTTTCAATAAATTTAGCATAGTCGCCATCAGGAATAAAGCAAATGTCCTGACTATCCTTTTTTGAGCTTACATCAAGTCCAGCGCGCTCTGCAATAGCCCTAACCTCAGCCTTAGAAAGAGCACCGAGAGGGAACATAGTATGCTCAATTTGCTCACGCGATAGACGAAATAAAACATAGCTTTGGTCCTTGGATGCATCAAGCCCCTTTTTAAGGACCCTGCGTCCGTACCTTTCGTCAAATTCTATTCTTGCATAATGACCCGTGACAATGGTATCGAAGCCAAGTGACCTACCATATTCAAAAAGCTTATCGAATTTTAGATGATAATTACATTCAATGCAAGGATTCGGAGTAGCACCGTTTTCATATGCTTCTATGAAATTTTTGATTACATATTTTTCGAAATCACTTGAAAAATCAACCACAGAGTGGTCAATTCCAAGGCTTTTGCAAACGTTTTTTGCGTCCTCAATGTCGCGAGAGGTTACACACCCCTCACCAATAATATCCCTTGAGGAGTGTAGCTTCATTGTAACGCCAAGACAGTCGTAGCCCTGTTCCTTCATAATAAGCGCAGAGGCAGAGGAATCCACCCCACCGCTAATGGCAATTAAAGCTTTTTTCAAAATCAAATCTTCCTTAACTAAAGAATTATTACTATGATTTTATCATACTATTAAAAAAATCTCAATAGTTTTTCAAAAAAGTATTGACAAAGAAAAATGCTTGTAATATAATGAATGTATGAACAAACATTCATATAAGTTCAATAAAGGAGTACATAAAATGGAAAACGAAAATGTATCAAAAATCAAGGACGCGATTTTAAGGAATAATGAGCTTTTTGATGCTCTTGCAGAGCTTTATAAGGTTTTTGGCGATGGCACAAGAGTTAGAATTCTTTGCGCGCTGACACAAAGCGAAATGAATGTAAGTGAAATTTCAGCATTTCTTGATATTACTCAATCAGCAGTATCTCATCAGCTAAGAGTTCTTAAAACAAGCTCGCTAGTTAAGTCCAGAAGAAAGGGCAAGACAATGATTTATTCATTGGCAGACGAGCATGTAAGGGCAATTATTGATTGTGGAATGGAGCACATTGCTGAGTAAAATGAAGGGCATAATTAAGGAACATAAGGTAGGACTTGTTAAAATCCTTATAGCCGTATTGCTTCTTATTGAGGCAACCGTGTTAGGACATTTTAATCAAGAAAAAATGGCGTTAATTTCTTATATAGTCGCATATGCCATAATTGGCTATGAAATTATAATTGACGCAATAACGGAGCTTTTTAAGGAAAGAAAAATTGAAGAAACCCTTCTTATGACAGTAGCATCGCTTGGTGCTATGATAATAGGGGAGTACCTTGAGGGTATTTTGGTGCTTGTGCTTTACACGGTAGGCGAGATTTTTGAGGATGTTGCAACAGACTCCTCACGCCGAAGCATTGAGGCACTTGTGGCTATTCGCCCCGATAAGGCAAGACTTATAAGTGGGGAAATGATAGACGCCTCATCAGCTCAGATAGGAGACATTATTGAGGTTTTACCGGGGGAGCGTATACCACTCGACGGAGATGTGGTTGAATGCGTTGGTATGGTAGACACATCTATAATGACTGGTGAAAGCGTGCCTGTTGAGGTAAGAGACGGAACAGAGGTTCTTTCTGGCTATCTTAACTGTGATTCTGTTCTAAAAATAAGGGTTAAAAGACCTCTTGAGCGTAGTGCAGCTCAAAGAATAATCGACCTTTCTAAAAATGCACTTGAAAGAAAAACAAAAAGCGAAAGATTTATAAGCACCTTTGCAAAAATTTACACCCCTGTGGTTATAATTTTGTCCTTGATGCTTGCGCTTATTCCACCATTCTTTGATAGCTATAATTTTGCAGGCTGGGCATATAAGGCGCTTTCGATGCTTGCAGTATCATGCCCCTGTGCAATTGTAATATCTGTTCCACTTGCATATTTTTGTGGAATTGCATATGCATCTCGAAAGGGAATTTTAATAAAGGGCTCATCTGTAATAGATATGCTTTGTCATATAGAGGCAATAGCCTTTGATAAGACAGGAACACTTACAAAATCGGAGCTTCATGTAACAAAAATAGAGCCTGTAGCTGGCATAGGAAAGACAGAGCTTTTGAAATATGCCTGCATAGCAGAGCAAAAGTCCACACACCCAATAGCCCTTGCAGTTTTGATAGAGGCAGGCAAGGTTAATATCGGCTTTGAGCAGGGTGAAAATTACAAGGAAAGCGCAGGCTTTGGCGTTGAATGTGATTCAAAATACGGACACATCAAGGCAGGAAACAGAGAGTTTATAGGCGCACCAAGTGACGCGCATGCAAACATTTATGTATCGATAAACGACAAATATATCGGCTCAATTTCTCTTGGTGATGAGCTAAAGGCAAATAGCAAAATTGCCTTTGAAAAGCTTACTCAACTAGGAATAAAGAATAAGGTTATCCTAAGTGGAGATAAAAAGACAAAGGTAAAGGCAATCGCCCGTAGCCTACATGCAGACAATGTATATTCTGAGCTTACACCTGAGGGCAAGCTTGAGCTTATTGAAAAAATGCTTGTAGAGCAAAAGGGAAGGGTAGCATACTGTGGAGATGGAATTAACGACACTCCAACCCTTGCAAGGGCAGATATAGGAATAGCAATGGGCGCCATCGGCTCCGATAGTGCCGTAGAATGTAGCGATGTTGTTATAATGGATGACGATGTTGAAAAGGTTGCAACAGCAATAAAAATTGCGAAAAGCACAAGGAGAACAGTAATTGCCAATATAGCTATTTCACTTGCTATAAAGGGGGCAATGCTTGCCTTGACAGCGCTTGGAATTGTACCAATGCTTGGCGCCGTGCTTTCCGATGTTGGGGTATTAATTCTCGCTATAATACTTGCACTATTCGCTGGAAGATAAATAAAAAGGGCAGATTTTCTGCCCTTTTTCTTTTGCTTTATTTAATTTCTATTTTATAGGCATTTGAGAATGAATATCCAACAGGCAAGTGTATCATGTCGCGCTTAGCTTCCAAGTCGCCAATAGGGCCATCATCGTCAGGAATACCACACCAAGGCTCAATGCATAGATAAGGCGCATCAGTCTTTGGCTTGTGCCATAGACCAAGATACTTAAATTTGTCAAATGATACGCAAACGCTCTTTGTGGATTTTTCAGATGCAAGAGTTATTTT
>JAGALI010000046.1 GCA_017625275.1 Clostridia bacterium | reverse complement strand
TTGTGTATAGCTATTGCATTTATAGTCTTCTGTGTGCTTGGAAATAACCCTGCTGAGCTTACAGCGCCAAAGTGTCAGGTGAGCTATATTTTAGCTATTGACACGCCATATTCTGTATATACCTCTGTTGATGATGAGGTATTAACAAAGAATGGCAAAAGCGCGGGCAAAATTATATCTATAAGTCGTGGTGCGGAAACGACATATATCACAGTTATAAGCACGGCTTATTTAGTTGATGATTGCTTGTTTATAAAGGGGCAAAAAATAGCGCAGGATGAAAGCTTTGATGTGGTTTTCGCAAATGACAAGGCTTTCTCACTTAAATGCACAAGAACCATTATTTATTCCTAATAAAGAAGGTGAGAAAATGTTTATTGATAAGGTAAAAATATTCGTAAAGGCTGGAAATGGTGGAAACGGTTGTGTTTCCTTTAGACGCGAGAAATATGTTGCCAAGGGTGGACCTGATGGTGGAGATGGCGGTCATGGTGGAAATGTAATCTTTACCATTGACAAGGGCACTAACACTCTTCTTGCTTTTAGATATAAAAGAAAATTTGTCGCTGAAAATGGTAGCGACGGTGGTGGAGCTAAGTTCCACGGAAAAAATGGTGAGGACATCATAATAAAGGTTCCTGAGGGAACTATTATAAAGGATTCAGCAACCGGCAAAATTCTAAAGGATATGTCTGACTGCGAGGATTGGATTTGTGCCAAGGGTGGCCGTGGTGGCTGGGGTAACAGACACTTTGCGACACCTACAAGACAGGTTCCTATGTTCGCAAAGAGTGGCACAAAGGGTCAGGAGTGGGAGCTATCTCTTGAGCTTAAAATGCTGGCTGATGTTGGCCTAGTTGGCTTGCCAAGTGCGGGAAAATCCTCCTTGCTTGCTGCTGTTAGTGATGCAAGACCAAAAATTGCTGACTATCACTTCACTACTCTTTCGCCAAATCTTGGTGTTGTAAGAGTGCGCGAGGGACAAGGCTTCGTTATGGCTGATATTCCTGGCCTTATTGAGGGTGCGTCTGATGGTGCTGGTCTTGGGCATGCATTTTTAAGACACATTGAGCGCTGTAGGCTTCTTTTACAGCTTGTTGATGTTTCCTGCGTTGAGGGCAGAACCCCTATTGAGGATATTATAACCATTGACACAGAGCTTGAAAGATTTTCCTCTGAGCTTTCCACAAGGCCAAGAATTATCGTTGCTAACAAGGTTGATTCTATTGACAAGGACGCCTTTGATGTTGACGAATTTGAGGCTTATGTCAAGGAACGTGGCTGGGAATTAATATACATCTCCGCTTATACTGGTGAAAACACAGAAGAGCTTATTGCTCTTGTTGCAAAGAGACTTGAGGAGCTTCCTCCTCTTACTATTTTCGAGGCAGATTACACCCCAGAGGACAAGCTTATGTCTATTGAGGGTGACCACGAAATAACTATAACTAAGGATTCTGCTGGTGTATATGTTGTTGAGGGTGAGTGGCTATTCAATCTAGTTGGTCAGGTTAACTTTTATGACCGTGAATCTCTTGGATTCTTCCAAAGAGTCCTACTCAAAAGTGGTGTTATTGACAAGCTACGCGAGGCTGGCTGTCAGGATGGTGACACTGTTTCGATGTATGATTTTGAATTTGATTTTGTAATTTAGGTGATTATATGAACGAGCTTAAAATTGGTTGCCACCTCTCTGTTTCAGGAGGTTGGGAAAACATGGGCAAGGTTGCCTTGTCTATTGGTGCTAAAACCTTTCAATTTTTCACAAGAAACCCTAGGGGTGGAGCGCATAAGCCACCTACAGATGAGGATATAAATGCACTATCCAAGCTACTTGTAGAAAATGATTTTGCACCTATTATTGCTCACGCGCCATATACCTTTAACCCTTGTGCTGCTGACGAAAGCATTCGCGAGTATACAAAGGAGACTATGGTAAAGGAGGTTACTCTTCTCGAAAAGCTTCCTTATGCGTTTTATAATTTTCATCCAGGCTCTCATGTATCGCAGGGGGCTGAGGTTGGAATAAGAAAAACTGCTGACACCTTAAATGCTATTCTCAAGCACGCAAAAAAGACCACTGTTTTAATCGAAACAATGGCTGGAAAGGGCTCTGAGATTGGTCGTAGCTTTGAGGAAATCAAGCAAATCATTGACCTTGTTGACGATTCCTCTCATCTTGGTGTTTGTCTTGATACATGCCATGTTAGCGATGCAGGCTACGACATTGCGTCCAATCCACAGGCTGTGCTTGATGAATTTGACAGGGTTATAGGCATCGACAGACTAAAGGCTATACATTTGAATGATAGTAAGAATCCTCTCGGTGCGAGAAAGGACCGTCACGAAAAAATAGGAGACGGAAGCCTATCTCTTGAGGGAATTACAAGAATAATCACAAATCCTATTATTGCTTCTCTGCCTATTTGTCTTGAAACTCCAAACGAGCTTGATGGCTACGCAAGAGAAATCGCGCTATTGAAGGAAATTTACGCATCTCACAAATAAAGCAAAGGCTATTGCACACGCAATAGCCTTTTGTTTTTTATTTTATGGGGTTACCCACATGGCTGGGCGCACGCCTAGCACATGCTCTCCAAGCTTGCCCTCTTCGTTTACTCCACCTGCGCCATTTATATACATAACATTGCCATCAGGTGTTGTTGTGCGAAGCCAGTAATGTGCACAGCCGTTTCCTTCGTTTATATGAACTGGGCTTCCAACCAAATGCTGTGTGGCAGGAGCACATCTATCATCGTCTGTTTTGAAATACTGCCTTGCCTCACTATCGCTTAGTAGGAAAATGGAACCAGTTATAAGGTCTACCTTTTCGTTTCCTTCATTATCCCTATAAATAGTAGATATATTT
Source organism: Clostridia bacterium (assembly GCA_017625275.1). Taxonomy (GTDB): domain Bacteria; phylum Bacillota; class Clostridia; order Oscillospirales; family CAG-272; genus RGIG2000. Next base: position 1,117 of record JAGALI010000046.1, on the reverse strand, counting down.
TGCTCCAGTATGTTGCTTCTATCAGCACTAGCAAAGGAATTTGTTAAGAATGAGGTGTTGAGCCACGCGCAAAGCTCACTCTTTCCCCACGGACCTGCACTATATGAATATGGTGTGCCCTCAAGAACATATTTGCTTACAAGAAGTACCTTACCATCGTCCTTTTTATCTACAATAATCCACTCAATCGCTTCCTTGCCCTCTACCTCGCTATTTTGTTCATACACACCGAGAATAACAGGACTACCTACACCAAGAACGGAAAGCTGCTGTTCAATTGTAAGACTCTTACAAACATTATAAAGCCTTGCATCAGCATCGCTATAGCCTCTTGCTTGGTCATAGAAATCGCATGCATTTAAAAGGTCGCCTGTTGTTTCATATAAAAGTGCACGATTATACTTGCTCTTTTTAAGCTCCATAGGGGCTTCCTTATAGTCACCTAAATCCTCAAGAATTGCATAGCCCTTATCATATTGCTCCTTTTCTATTCGAGAAAGAGCCCAAGAATATCTTATTGCAGGAACCAAATACTGAATTATAATCCAAGCCAAAAGTCCTAGCACAAGCACAATAGCTGATACTATCATTGTAATCTTGAATATTAAGTCCTTGCGCTTTTCGTTTTTTTCAATAAGTGCTTGAAGCTTTACCCTAGCCTCGTCAGCCTTAAATGACGAGCCCTTCCATTCACCAAGCTCCTCAAAAAGCGCGATTGCCTCTCTATAGGCGCGAACAGTTTCAAGCTCCATTTTATGCATTGCAAGAGCAAACTTTTCGTCCTTTTGTGCATCAATGAGCTTTATTCTGCATCTCTGTACCTGCTCCGCAGAATCAGCATAGTCACCAAGCTGTTCAAAAATGAACATGGTTTCTTCTATATTCGCAGACCTTTTTGCCCTACCCATTACAAGAATCGCTTCATTATAAATCTTTTCAAGCTGATCCTCTGTAAGATTAGGGGGCAAAGGCATAACCTTTCCGCAATCCGGACAGCATACTATACCATTTATCTCGTCTTCAAAGGAAAACGAGCATTCTGTGCATTTAAAACTTGCCATTTTTTCTCCTTATAGCTTTAAACCGATACTACTAGCATATAGATTAACATATTTTT
>JAGALI010000045.1 GCA_017625275.1 Clostridia bacterium | reverse complement strand
GCGCCTATTTTCGGAGTAAGTATAGGACTATTTGAAATAAATTCTGTTGTTTCCTTGAGGGTGAAGGATATATGGATACCACTTGTAATAGGAATTGCTGTAGGCTTTTTCGCTGTAGGATTTTTAAAGCTTTATCGTGTTATCCGTGCTTTTTTCACCAAAACACTCAAAAAGGTTCCTCATCAATATAGAATATTTTTGATTTTTGTAGTCACCTTTGTGCTTGGGCTTTTGTCGTATTCATTTATATCAACAGGACATCATCTTATTATGGAGCTTTTTGAAGGAAGTGTTGCGCTTTATATGCTTTTGCTTATTTTGCTTGTGCGCTCGGTTCTTACTCTTAGTGCAAGCTCAAATAGCATAACAGGAGGAATGTTTGTTCCAATCCTTGCACTTGGTGCGCTTATTTCATCAATTTTAGGCAAGGGAATGGTAAGTCTGTTTGGATTCAGTCATGAATACTACATCATCATACTTATTCTTGGAATTACCGCTTGTATATCAAGCATGATGAAAACCCCACTTACGGCTATATTTTTTGCTGTGGAGGCGCTTTCGTGCTATGAAAACATTTTATATGTTATAGTTGTTTCGGCCGTTGCCTTTGTTATTACTGAGGCTCTTGGGGTTAAATCCATAAATGATACCGTTGTTGACACAAGGGTAGAGGAGCAAAACGAGGGCAAAACTTCAATAGTAATCGACACCTTTGTCACAGTTCAGGCAGATGCATTTGCAATAGGTAAGCAAATACGCGATATTTTCTGGCCTACAAATCTTTTTGTTTTGTCGCTTCAGCACGACCCAAATCGTGGTGCTGAGGTTGATGAGCATGGTGGAAAGGAAATACGAGAAGGAGATATACTTCATGTAAGATATTCTACCTTTGATGAGGCATCAACAGAGGAGGAGCTTTTGGCAATCGTAGGAGCGCAAAAAATAGAGCTTAAAGAGGTGGATGTAATATGATATTGCATCCAATTCCACCATTATATAATAAAAGCTCAAAAATACTTGTTTTAGGTAGCTTTCCTTCGGTGAAATCAAGAGAGCAGGTATTCTTTTATGGACATCCACAAAATCGCTTTTGGAGAGTGATTTCTGCGATTTTTGGTAAAAATGTACCTGTCACCATAGAGGAAAAAAGGGAACTGCTTCTAAACAACGGAATCGCAGTTTGGGATGTAATCGCCTCTTGCGATATTGTTGGTAGCTCTGATATCTCTATAAGAAATGCTGTGCCAAATGATTTGAGCATGATTTTAAATAACTCCAAAATAGAAAAAATATTTGTAAATGGTAAGACTGCCGAAAAGTACTATAACAAGCATTTAAAGGAAAAGCTGGGCATGGAGGCAATATGCCTGCCATCAACCTCTCCAGCTAATGCTACATACTCTTTTGAGGACCTTGTTAAGGCTTGGGGGCAAATCAAAATATAAACATTAAAAGGACGACAAAAAATCGTCCTTTTCTTGCATTTTAATTATTGACAATATAATAATTATATGATAAAATATAATTTAGTAAATATCAGCAATAATAAAAATTTAATAAAAATTAAAATTAGGTATTGACAACATATTGTCCTTGTGATAATATATACAAGAAAAATTTGTAGCAAAGGAGGATTCGATAAATGAACGCTGTATTTTCCAGGGCTACTATTTTTAAAAACGGAAGATTTGAACAGGGTGGTGAGGCTGTTGCTAAGACCACTTCATTTGACAGTCTTTTTATCGACTCAACTAAATATATTATTTTTCCCGGTTTCGCTGATATGCATGTGCATTTTCGTGAGCCGGGCTTTTCTTATAAAGAGACCATAGTAACAGGTAACGCTTCTGCGAAGCATGCTGGATATACAACAGTGTGTACAATGCCTAACCTTAACCCAACACCAGATAGCCTTGAAAATCTTAAGGCCCAGCTTGAGCTTATAAAAGCAGGGGCGGATATTCGCGTTCTTCCGTTTGGTAGTATAACTAAAGGAGAGCTTGGTAAGGAGCTTGCTGATCTTGAGGCTATGGCGCCATTTGTGTGTGGATACTCAGATGATGGCCGTGGAGTAGATGATAGAGGGCTTATGAAAGAGGCAATGCAGAGGGCAAGGGCGCTTGATAAGCTAATCTCGGCTCACTGCGAGGATGGAACACAAATTAAGGACTCCCACGAGGCTGAATGGAAGCAAATCGAAAGAGATATAAAGCTTGTTGACGAAATAAAATGCAAATATCATGTTTGCCATATATCAACAAAGGAAAGTGTTGCTTTAATAAGAGAAGCAAAAAAGAGTGGAGTAAACATCACCTGCGAAACAGCACCTCATTATTTAACCCTATCTCAGGTTAATGTAAGAGATGAGGGTGGATTTAGAATGAACCCACCATTAAGAGAAGAGGAAGATAGACTTGCGCTTGTTGAGGGATTGATTGATGGCACTATAGATGTGATAGCAACTGACCATGCACCTCACTCGGCAGAGGAAAAAAGCAAAGGGCTAAAGAGTCTTAACGGAATAGTAGGACTTGAAACAGCATTCCCAATCTTATATACAAGGCTTGTAAAAGAAGGGGTTATCTCGCTTGAAAGGCTAGTAGAGCTAATGGCGGTTAATCCTTATGATAGACTTGGCATAGCGCCAAATGGCTTCACAGTATATTCTCTTGACGAGGAATATACAATAAATCCAAACGATTTCAAGACAAAGGGACGCTCAACACCATATGGCGGCGAGAGGGTTTTTGGAAAATGTCTTGCAACAGTATGTGATGGAAGTCTGGTTTACATTGATAATAATATATTGAGAAAATAAAGGAGAAGGAAAGATGGCAAAGAGAACAGATATTAAAAGAGTTATGATTATAGGCTCTGGTCCTATCGTAATTGGACAGGCAGCTGAATTTGACTATGCAGGCACACAGGCTTGTCTAGCTCTTAAGGAAGAGGGATATGAGGTTATCCTTGTAAACTCAAACCCTGCAACAATTATGACAGATACAACCATTGCAGATAAGGTATATATGGAGCCACTAACACTTGAATACGTGGCAAAAATTATAAGACATGAGCGTCCAGATGCAATCGTACCAGGTATCGGTGGACAAACAGGTCTTAACATGGCTATGCTTCTCGAAAAGAAGGGAGTACTCAAGGAAAGTGGAGTTGAGCTTCTTGGAACAAGTGGACGAAGCATCGAGAGGGCTGAGGATAGAGAGCTCTTTAAGGAGCTTTGCGAG
>JAGALI010000004.1 GCA_017625275.1 Clostridia bacterium | reverse complement strand
ACGGCACTCGCTGTCGGCAGTGGAGAGCTAAGGGTGCTCGCCACCCCAAGAATGTGTGCTTTGATGGAGGAATGTGCGTATAAATGCATTGCACCAGAGCTTGAGGAGGGTGCCTCAAGTGTAGGCACAAGCCTTAATATAAAGCATTTAAGTGCAACCCCAGTTGGAATGAAGGTTACAGCCTCTGCAATCGTCACAGAGATTGACGGAAGGAAAATCACCTTCGACCTTATTGCCGAGGACGAGGCAGGAAAAATAGGCGAGGGCACTCATGAACGATTTATCGTGTATGCAGATAAATTCGTTTCAAAAACCTATTCAAAGCTAACAAAATAATAAAAGCTGTTGCGTTTGCAACAGCTTTTTGTATTTATTTTTCAGTAACCGTAACTGATTTAATTATAGGACGCTGTGAAAGTGAAATGGAGCCATTTCCGTCTAGAGGTGTAACCTCTGTGCAAATCTTGTCAACTACATCAAGACCAGAGGTAACCTTGCCAAACGCAGCATATTCACCATCAAGGTGAGGAGATGTCTCGTGCATAATAAAGAATTGGCTAGATGCGCTGTCTGGAATATATGTGCGTGCCATTGAAATTACACCACGCTCATGAAGAATAGGATTGTTAACGCCATTGCTTGAAAATTCGCCCTTAATGCTGTCAGCTCTTTTTTCAGCACCAGAGGCATCATAGCCACCACCCTGCATCATAAAGCCGTTCATAATTCTATGAAAGGTAAGCCCCTCGTAAAAGCCCTCACCTGCAAGCTTAACAAAGTTTTCAACAGTGATAGGCGCCTCGTTGCCGTAAAGCTCAAGCTCAATTGTGCCATAATTTTCAATTTCAATCGTTGCAGTGTGTGTAGCCTCATAGTTATTGGCACTCTCTTCGTCCTCGCATGAAAATAGTGGGAGAATAACCAAGATAAGAGCTAGTAATAACACAAATAATTTTTTCATTGTATACCTCAAAAATAAGATTTTAATATTTAAAAATAAGCATATTCCATGAGTGCTTTTTCAAGGAAATAGGCGACTCGCCCTTTATTTTGCGCACCTGAGGCTTGATTTTTTCATTATCAATAGTGTTTGTTGCATTTATATCGTCGGAATATAGCTCTATATGCTCCTTGAGCGTGTAGCCATCAAAGCCATCTAGCTTAATTTGAAGCTCGATATCCTCGGTAAGAGAGCGGTTGACTGCAAAAACAACAACCTCTTTTCTCTCGTCATTATGAATGACAGAGGAGTATAGGTAAGGTGCATCAAATCCATCACTTGATCTGTATGAGTCACTCTCTGTAACAGCCTTAAGAGTGGTGCCATTACCATATAGAGAAGCATACATATAAGGATAAAAGATAGTCTGCCTCCAGGCTGGACCGTCGTTTTCGGTCATAATCGGCGCAATTACATTTACAAGCTGAGCAAGGCAAGCTATTTTAACACGGTCACAGTTGTTTTGTAGCGTCATAAGCATACAACCGACGAGCAGGGCGTCCTCAAAATTAAATTTTTCCTCAAGCAAATGAGGTGCGATTTGCCACCTCTGCATAGTCTTTTCCTCGTCCTTTGTTCTGTACCAAATATTCCATTCGTCAAAGGAGAGGTTAATAGTTTTGTCGCTATTCTTTTTAGCCTTGATTTCGTCGCAAATGTCGGCAGTAGCTTTTATAAATTTATCCATATCCTCGGCTCTTGCGAGAAAATCTGGAGTATTTTTTGCCTTGTTTCCGTAATAGCAGTGTAGTGATAAATAATCAACATAGTCATAGGTGTGGTCAAGAACAGTCCTTTCCCACTCTCCGTAGGTTGGCATGTTGGGATCGGAGCTACCACAGGCAACCAGCTCAATAGATGGGTCAACCCATTTTAAAACCTTAGCTGTTTCTGTAGCAACCCTACCATATTCCTCGGCAGTCTTGTGACAAATTTGCCAGTCTCCGTCCATCTCGTTTCCAAGACACCAAAGCTTTATGCCAAATGGCTCAGCAAAGCCATTTTGACGACGAAGATTTGCATAATATGTGCTTGTACTGCTATTACAATATTCAATTAGATTTCTTGCCTCATCAGGGCCTCTTGTGCCCAAATTAACAGCCATCATAATATCCGTGCCAGCACGGCGCGCCCATTCCTGGAACTCATCAATTCCAACCTCGTTTGTCTCGACGGATAGCCAAGCCAAATCCAGCTTGCAAGGACGCTTGCTCTTGTCACCGATTCCGTCCTCCCAATTATATCCAGAAACGAAGTTTCCACCAGGATAGCGAACTACAGGGATGTTTAATTGCTTTATAAGCTCTAGGACATCACGCCTAAAGCCACAGTCGTCAGTATCCTTATGAGTAGGCTCATATATTCCGTTATATACAGCTCTTCCAAGATGCTCGATAAAAGAACCATATATACGCCTATCTATTTTGTCTATTTGACAGCTTTTGCTTGCAGTAATTTTAGCATTCATATTCTCACCTCACAGCATATCCTCATTTTACCATAGTTTAAAATAAATTTCAATATTTAAGCTAAAAAAGACATCGCGTGCTAGCTATAAAATTAAAAAGGCAGAAAAATTCTGCCTTTTTATCATATAGAAATTGTCAAATTGTTGTGCCCTTGCTTGATATACTAAGCTTAAAGCACCTGATATGCATTAGCTGCCCAAGCATAGCCCTTACAACGAAGCTGCTTGCCTGTGATAGCGCTTGTATTTTCGCTAAAGCCGTATTTGCAAATAGATGTTTTATAGTTTTCTGCAATTTGGTTAGCAAGCTCGGTGTAGCCAAGATTGCGAAGAGCATAAACGAACATTACAACATCAGGAGCCCAAACTGCGCCACGCCAGTAGCCGTTTTCAACAAACATTGGGCTATCAAGTGCCTCGCTTGCAATACCACCCTTGCATAGGTGATGCTCAGTGATTTGCTTAACGATATATTCTTGAATTTCCTTTGGAAGCATATCCTCAAGAACAATTACACGAAGTGGCATAAGAGCATTACAGTAGTATGGCTCGCCAGTTTCAGCAAGACGAACAAAAATCTTTTCGCCGTCCCAATAGTCCTTAATTGCCTTGTCAGCAAGCTCCCTTGCAAGCTGAGCATAAACCTTTTTATCAGTAGGATAATTAAGAATTTCTGCAGCCTCAGAAAGGAAAGAGCATTGAACAGAAAGGAAGGCAATAAGCTCTGATGTCTCAATATGCTCACTCTTGTCGAAGCAGGTTGAGTTGTCCTGACCTGAATCGTTACCATGATAGTATGATGGAACATCACCACGGAGATTGAGCCACCAGTCGGTGTTGCGCTTCATCTCAAAATAAACCTCTTCAAGCGCATGAGGAGTAGCAAATTCTGGATTTCTCTTCATCATTTGCTTATACATCCAGCCCTGTACAGGAGGCTTAACAAAGTTCCAAACCTTGTATGATTGAGAAATAGCGTCAGGAACTCTGCCAACACGATTAATGTGCTTGTACATTATCATAAACTGGTCCATAGCAATGCGATAGTCAATATCAGCAAGTCCAAGGGCATTAAACGCATTGTCCCAGCTCCAAACATTGCTCATGCCAGCCTTACCCATAACAATTGCCTCTGTGCCAAAGTTACCGAGAGGAGCAATGGTGTTAGACCACATTATGTAAGCGCATTCCTTTTCGTATTTATTCTTGCAATTAAATTTCTTTTCCCAAGCTGCGTAGTCCTTTTCAGCCAAATCGGCATAGTAGTCAAAGCTCATGCCCTGCGCTAGGGTAGCACCCTTATCAAGGAAGTTGCCCTCAATTGCGAACTCATATTCACCATTTTCATCAGGCAAAACACGAACATTAACAAAGTCAGCTGTGATTTTACCAGGTGTGCGTTGCTTTTCAACCCTCAAGCTACCTTTGTTTGAAACAAACATAAGGCTACAGTTGTTGTTAAAATCGCAAAGCTCGATAATGCCATTTTGGATGATTTGATAGTCAAATCTTGTGCTTGTCTTGGAAATTTCGACAAGTATCTCCTTGCCCTTACCCTTAATAAAAGTGCCGTCAATGTCAAACATTGTAATTTTTGTCTCGCCACCATTAAATTTTGCAGTAGCCTCACGAGGAACAAAGGAAAATCTTGCACCAGAGCCAAAATCAATAGCCAAAACGCCATTGAAAATATCCTGCCCATGATTGTGAATCATGTCCATCTTCAAGGTGCTTCTGTCTTTCTTGTCCCATACAAGATAAGAACCCCTAATACTGTAATGAAGTCTGTCGAAAGTATACATATAAATCTCCTTAAATATTTGTTTAATTATATTCTAATACGAAATTGGTTAAAAGTCAATAAGAATTCATTTGGTTCATGAGTAAATTTAATCTAAAATCGCTTGAAAAGCTTGTAGTATTTTGATATAATTTTATTGAGGAAGGCAACCTTTGAAAAAATCCTAAAAGGCAAGGAGAGCAGGCAGTGAACGAAAAACCATGTATTGATAGAATATTGAATAGGCTTGACGAATATCTAAGCAAAAACGACTATGCAGGCGCTCAAAGACATCTTTTGTATTGGCTGGAGGATGCGCGTGCAACCAAAAATGATAGGGTAGAGCTTCCTGTGCTTAATGAGCTTATAGGACTTTATCGCAAGCTCGGCAAGGAAAAAGAGGCGTTGGAGTGTGCCGATAAGGCACTTTTGAAAATAGAGCAAATGGGTATTGAAAATCAGATCGGCTCAGCTACCACATATCTCAATGTTGCAACAGCTTATAAGGCATTTGGAATGGCGAAAAAGTCCCTGCCTGTGTTTGAAAGAGCGCAAAAAATTTATGAAAGAGATTTGCCAGAAAACGATTCAAGGCTTGGTGGACTCTATAATAATATGGCGCTCGCCCTTGTAGATGAGGGTATGCTTGATAGGGCATATGAGCTTTATAATAAGGCAATCAAGGTTATGGGCTCATCAAAAGCAGGCGCACTAGAAATGGCAATTACCTATCTTAATATTGCAAGCGCCAAGGAAGCAGAGCTTGGGCTTGAAATGGCTGATGAGCAAATACAGAAAAATCTCGACACAGCACGCACTCTTTTGGATAATTACGAGCAAAGAAATGGCTACTACGCATTTGTGTGTGAAAAATGCGCAAGCGTTTTTGGATATTATGGACATTTTATCTACGAGGAAGAGCTAAAGGATAGAGCAAGGAGAATTTATGAAGGGAATTGAGCTTTCAGAGAAATTCTATTTAGAATATGGAAAACCAATGCTAGAGGCGCAATTTCCTGAGCTTATGGATAAAATCGCCGTGGGAATTTGTGGCAGTGGCTCGGAATGCGTCGGATATGACGACGAAATTTCACAGGATCACGACTTTGAGCCTGGATTTTGCATCTTCATTCCAGATGAGGGAGTGATTAGCTCTAGGGTCGAGTTCGCCCTTGAACGCGCATATACAAAGCTTCCTAAGGAATTTATGGGATACAAAAGAAGCGTGCTTAGCCCAGTTGGTGGCAATCGCCACGGAGTAATAAGAGCTAGTGAGTTCTTGAAGGAAAAAACAGGCACCGAGGACGCAAATCTCACCTTAAGCGCGTGGATAACCCTTCCGGAGCAGGCGCTTCTAGAGGCAACCAACGGAAAAATCTTTCACGACGGCGACGGAAGACTTACTAGGGCTAGAGAGGCGCTGTCGTATTTGCCTGAGGATGTAAGACTTAAAAAGCTTGCAGGGAACCTTTTGATAATGGCGCAATCGGGACTTTATAATTACCCACGATGCTTGTCGAGAGGGGAAACTGCCTCAGCCCAGCTGGCGATAGCAGAGTATGTGAAAAGCGCCTTAAATGTTATATTTTTGCTTAATAAGCGATACATTCCGTACTACAAATGGACATTTAGGGCGCTAAGAGAGCTCCCAAATCATGCCGAAATGTCAGCACCTCTTGAATACCTGCTGTCAAGCCCAAACGGCGAAAATGAGGCCCCTAAAAAGCTTAAAATAATAGAGGAAGCCTGTGCAGAAATCATAACTGCACTAAAATCGCAAGGACTCACCTCGCTTGACACCACCGAGCTAGAGCCTCACGCCTATGCCGTAAATAATAAAATAGTTAATAACGAGCTTCGCAATCTCCATATCCTCTGCGCAATATAAAACAATAACTCCATTTTTAGCAAAATAAAAAGCCTACTGAATTTATGTCAGCAGGCTTTTTTATTTTAACTTATCGGTTGTAGGCTTGATATTATTTTTTCAATTTCCGACCACTCAAGCGTGGTATCACAGCCTAGATTGAAGGAATAGCCATATTCCAGCCATTTTATAAAGTAAATATCGTTTTTAACAGTGTAGTGCACCTTTCTTTCACCAATATATGTAGTTTCATAAGAGGTGTCCTCGACATCTAGTGTGATGTCATTTTTGTATATGGCGTGCTGAGAAAAATCTACTGTGACATTATTATCATTAGTCCAAATGGTGAAATTTTTAAATTCACCCATAGCTTGGGATACTTGCTTATAACCATTTTCCTTTAAATATGATGGCTCGTATACTACATCTATTGGCATCAAATCCTCTGTGTTTTCCTCGTCATCAATAAAGAGCACAGCAAAGCTATCATAAACCTCAACAAAGAAGTTAATAACAGCCGTTCTTATTCGTGCAGAAACAGAGAAGATTATCGAAAAGCAAACGAGGATGGCAGCAATCAAGGAAATGGTAATCCTTTTTGAACGCGCCCTAGCGTTATTTTGCTCTGCCTCATGTATAATGCTTGAAATTTTGTTTTTAAAGTCTATGTCAGCCGTTATGCTAGAGTAATCTAACGCTTCGATTTCTCTAATTTCCTGCATGGTGCTTTCGAGCAGGCATTGCTTTAATACAGCTCTATTAAGCGTGCTCATATATCTAAATCTCCAAATTTTTCTTTAATAAGTGCTCTACCTCTGCGAAATCTTGTTTCGACTGTTTTGAATGGCACATCTAAAATCAATGCAATTTCATTTAGAGTGAGATTGCTTACAAAATGTAAGCATAATACATCCTTGTATATTTTTGGCAGGGAGCTTATGTAATGCATCAAGCGCTCATTGTCATCATCCGTTACTATCTCGTTTTCTACATTGTAATCGGAGGAGAGGCTGTAAACCTCATTTAAGCTTACTGTCTTGATTTTATTACGCTTTTCTGCCACACGTGAAGCCCTGTTTCGTATACATATGAATAGGTATGCTTTTGTTTCGTCATCGCTTCCAACAGGGGCAAGACATCCACTTTTTGCCATATCAAAGAATATTTCGTGTACGGCATCCTTTGCATCCTCTTCGTTTTTAAGATAATGGTATGCTGTTTGTAGCATCCAATCCAAATATCTCTCATATATGCAAGAAAATTGATTTTTGTCCTGCTCGGTCTCCAATAAAGATAAATATACTGATAACATTTTTTCGTCCTTTAGCTTTTTTAAAATTATATCATAAAAATAAGCCACCATTCAATAAAAACAAAAAAGTTTTAGAAATTTTTAGAAATTTGAAGGATTTTGATTAAAAAACTCCTTTTTAATAATAGAGAGGACGAAAATAATTAAGAAAGGAGGAGTAAAAATGAAAGCTATAAAAAGAATAGGCTTCCTTGCTTTGGCGATAGCTACCTTGCTTGTGTTCACACTTCATACCTTTGCTAGCGAGAATGCTATTACACCACGCTATAATAACACAGGCTCAACCGAGGCTACCTTTTACATAAATAGCGATGGCTTGGCAACTGTTTCATACACCTGTATTGGCTATAGAGGCGTGACAACTAATATCGTGGTTGATATTCAACTGCAAAAGAAGGTTTTGTGGTGGTGGAACGATGTTGATGGTGCAACATTTACCGACCAATCCTCGGAATATTATTGCACAAACGAGCATAGCTACCAACTATCCAAAAGTGGAACATACAAGGCTATAATAACCTATACCGTTTACGGTAGCGGTGGAGCAGCCGATGTTATCACAAGAGAGCTTGAGGATTCTTATTAAAAAACAAAGCATCTGATTATCTTCGGTAATCAGATGCTCCCCACAAGGAGAGAAAAATGAGACAAAAAATCGGAATTTCAATGAAGATACTCGCATTTGTGTTATCCTTTCTTATGCTGATT
>JAGALI010000044.1 GCA_017625275.1 Clostridia bacterium | reverse complement strand
GGGCAAAATGTTTAATACAGCACACATTCTTTATATGGTAATTTCTGCGATTTTAAGCGCAGGAGTGCTCGTGCTTTGCTATTTTAAGGTAAAAACAGAGCACGCAAAAAACATCGTATTAAGATTTTTTGCAATAATCACGGTAATTATTCATTTTAGCTCGCTTTGGGTAGACTTTTTTAGAGATGGAACAGCAACCGTGTCCTCGCCAATGCTTTTGCCAATTCATCCGTGTAATGTTGTAATGTGGATGCTTCTTATCGTCTCCTTTTTGAAGGATAGAGAGAGTAAGATAGGAAAAATGCTTACAGAATTTGTTTTCTGGGCGGGCATAATTTGTGGAACAATAGGAATTTTAATTAACGAAAACTATGGTAGCAATCCAACCCTTGCTGACTATGGTGTTTTGAAGGGACTTTTAAGTCACTCAACAATGCTTATTGGCTGTATATATGTTCTTGTTGCAGGCTTTATTAAGATTCGCGTTTCGAATGTAAAAAGCGTCGCTATGGGACTTTGCGTGTTTGCCGTTGATGGACTTATAATAAATGGCTTGTACGCAATATTCCACCTGGACCCATGTAATTCCATGTATTTGCTTGAGGTGCCCTTTGAAAGCATGCCTTGGCTTAACACATTAACAATAGGAATTATTGGCGTTTTAGTTTGCTTTGCATCGACAGCTATTTACGAATGGCTTGCCTTGCCAGAGCAACAGCGTTGGTATAAGGAAATTCATCTAAAGCATAAAGGAGAGTAATATGAGAGATTTATTTTTTAAGCTGTTTGAGCAATCTCATTTTGATACAGGTATAAAAGTAACAGCGTTTTCGCTATCACATTTTGTTTATTTGTTTCTCATTATAGGTGGAATAGTGCTTGGCTATTTTCTTCTTAGAAATAGCACTATGGAAAGAAAGACACAGGTAATGAGAATTCTTGTGTATTTACTTGTAATTTCATACATATCCGACTTTTTTGTACACGAATTTGTTTACGCAGATTATGATGAGGCAGGAAATCTTATAAGTGGTGGTGGACTTAAAATGGATAAGCTTCCATTCCACATTTGTACAGTTCTTTGCCCACTTATAGCATTTGCTCAATTTAATAAGCGCTTTGAAAGGGTGGTTGAGCCAATAGTTGCTCTTTCATGTCTTGCCCCACTTATGTATATTGCATATCCAGCAAGCGTCGGAAGTGGAGAGCCCTGGTGCTACCAAACCGTTCAAACAATGTTCTTCCATGGTATCTTGCTCGCTTGGGGTATTTTATATATTGCCCTCGGTATGGTAAAGCTTGACATTAAAAACATATGGAAGAGCGCAGTGGCGCTTGTATGCATAACCCTTTGGGCAAAGCTCGGAAACATCTTGCTCGATCACAACTGGTTCTTCCTTGAGGAGGACGCCTTCTATATAGGCCTTGTTGAGAACGGCATTATTCCTAAGTGGCTTCTTATGATAATAAATCCAGTGGTATTTTTCCTCGCAGTGCTAGCACTTTATGGAATTTACTATCTTGTAATTCACCTAAGAGCCAAGATGGCAGAAAAGAAGCAAGAAGCATAAAAATAAAGCATATCGCCGAATAGCGATATGCTTTTTTGTTAAAGAATTATTTTTATTGTAAATATATCGCCCTCAGCAAGTGCAGATATTTCACCGTGATGCATATCTACAATTTCCTTGGCAACACAAAGACCTATACCACTACCCTCGACACCAGATGCCCTTGCCTCATCTGAACGATAGAAACGCTCAAAGCAATGATTTATAGAGTCCTCATTAATGCTTGTAGAATCGTTTGAAACTATAATTTGAATTCGCTTTCCAACACTTGAAGCAGAGAGCGATGTGTATGATAAAGCATACTTTCCAGCGTTTTCAAGAAGCGAGGAGAGCATTTGTCTTATAAGCGCCTCATCGCCATAAAAATCAACATCAGGCTCAATGCTCGTATCAAAGCGTCTGCCACCCTTTGTCATTACAGGCAAAAACAGCTTTGAAAGCTCCGTGCAAACAGCCGAAAGAGAAAAATCACTTTCCTTTGCGCGTCTAGCAGATGCATCAATGCTTGCAAGAGCAGAAAGATTTTTAACCATAGTTGTCATTTTAGTAACCTGCTTAGAAATGGACGAGGTGTATTCATTTTCTCCCTCGGTAAGCTCAAGTAGCTCATTGTTAGCAGAAATTATCGTAAGAGGCGTTTTGAGCTCGTGCCCTGCGTCAGCAATAAAGCGTCTTTGCCTTTCATATGCCTCAGCAATAGGAGCAACAACTCTTTTTGATAAAATTGCAACAAGCAGGAATACAAAAATAGCACCACCTATAGCCCATAAAATACTTGCAAGCAAGAAATCGTTAGCTGTTTGAAGCTGTCTTGACCAGTCGATAAAAATTACAAGACTTTTCTCCTTTACAACAAGATATCTGTATGAATTGTGATAGCCGTGCTTGTCACCAGCTTGAAAAGCCTTTTTTGCGAAGCTTATAGCCTCGTCTCTTGTAACACTAAGAGTGTGGCTTATATCTACAATAGTTTGCTCGTCAACAAGCTTAACAGAGAAGTATCTTGTCTCAAACGGAGTTTCAATAGTAATGTGAGAAGGGGTTGGAGCAGGCTTTTTATCCTCTTCCTTGCCAGCACCGTCACCACCCAAGGAGCTATCAGCCTCGGTATTACTTTCATCTTCGGTGCTACTGTTGTCCTCTGTGGCTTCATTCTCGTTCTCCGAGCCCTGCTCAGTGTCTGAGGAGCTATCCGTAACCTCTTCCTTTGTAATAGGCTTGAAGTCGGGCGCAAAAACGCCATCATTATCGCTAAGAATTTTCAAAATATCATCAGCGTTATCAGTGATTCGGCTGAAGTTTGTAACATTGATTACGGTAATAAGAGAAGAAAGCACCACTAAAACTATGAGCATAGTTATACTTACGAATAGAATTCGTAGTTTTTTAATCATTTGCTTTCCTCCAGCTTGTAGCCAACGCCACGAACAGCCTTAATAGAACAGCTTGAGCCAATAGCATCTAGCTTCTTTCTAAGAGATGAAATAAACACCCAAACGACATTTATCTCAACATCAGCATCTGAGCCCCAGATGCTCTCCATAAGCCTTTCGGTAGATAGCAAAGCATTTTTGTTTATAATAAGATGCTCCATAAGCTTAAATTCCTTGCTGGTTAAGCGGACAGAATCCCTTGCACTAAGCTCAAAGGTTTCAGGATTTAAGGTTGTGTTACCAATTTTAAATTGCTCAACAACATCGCTTTTGCGTCTTGTGATAGCCCTGACTCTAGCTAAAAGCTCCTTAATCGCAAAGGGCTTTGAAAGATAGTCGTCAGCACCGGCATCAAGGCCAAGCACCCTGTCATCAATCTCGCTCTTTGCAGTTAAAATTAGCACAGGAGTATTGTTTCCAGATGCTCGTAGCTCCTTAACAACAGTAATTCCGTCCATCTTAGGCATCATTATGTCAAGTATAGCACCATCATATTTGAAATCTCTCATAAGCTCAAGGGCGGCTGCACCATCGTGAGCAACGTCAACATCATACTGATTGTATTCCAAAACACGCTTAATAGCGTCGGCTAAATCCCTTTCGTCCTCGGCAATAATTATTCTCATAAATAGCACCTCCGAAATAGTTAATAAATTAATCTATTTTTATTGTAGCAAAAACTAATGCAAAATACAAGGAAATATTGCGCATTTTTTTAAAAATGCTTGAATATTTATATAAGTTATGATAAAATTACTAATATATTATTATAAATAGGGTAAAAATGATGCTTGATAATTTTGTTAGCGCTGAGGAGCTTGCTAGGCAGGCAGGCCTTTCTTCCAAGGTGTGCGAGCTTATAAGAAATAAAAATTTAACAGCCTTTGTAATTACTCTTGGCTGTCAGCAAAATGAGGCTGATAGTGAGAGAATAAGGGGAGTTTTGCGTTCTCTTGGCTATACCATTACACAGGACGAGACAATTGCTGATATTATAATTGTAAACACCTGTGCGATAAGAGAGCACGCTGAGAAAAGGGCACTTTCAATAATTGGCAGATATAAGCATAACAAGACAAGAAATCCGGATACCATTATCGGCGTGTGTGGCTGTATGCCAGCGCAGGAGCATAGGCTTAATCAATTAAAGCATTCTTACCACTATGTAGATTTTGTTTTCGGCACAGGCTCACTTCATCGTCTTCCAGAATTTGTATATAATGCGCTAACCAAGGGCAAGCGTATGTTTGTAATGGACGAGGAAAGACCTAAAATTGCAGAGGGGCTTCCTGTTATTCGCGAAAGCGCACATAAGGCGTGGGTCAGCATTATGTATGGCTGTAATAATTTCTGCACCTACTGTATTGTTCCGTATGTAAGGGGCAGGGAGCGCTCACGATTGCCAGAGGATATAATAAACGAGATAAAGGCGCTTGTTGACTCTGGCTGTAAGGATATAACCCTTTTAGGACAGAATGTAAATTCCTATGGTAAGGAGCTTGAGGGTGGATATAATATCTCATATCTTTTAAGAGAAATCGCATCGCTTGAGGGAGAGTTTTGGGTTCATCTTATGACCTCACATCCAAAGGATGCATCTGATGAGCTTGTCCACGCTCTTGGCGCAGGAGAAAATATAGCAAACTGCTTCCACCTTCCACTTCAATCTGGCTCTGATGCAATTCTCAAAAAAATGAATAGACATTATGATATCGAAAGATATATGTCAATAATAAATAAGCTAAAGCAGACACACAAGGATATAGTTCTTACAACTGATATTATTGTCGGCTTCCCAGGCGAAACTGATGATGATTTTGAGAAAACCCTAGACATAATAAAGCAGGTTGAATACGATTCTGTATATACCTTCTTGTTTTCTCCAAGAAGGGGCACACCTGCCTATGAAATGGAAAATCAAATTCCAGAGCATATAAAGAAGGCACGCTTTGAACGCTTAAATGAGGTTCAAAACGAAATATCAAGGGCGAAAAATGAGGCTATGATAGGCAAAACCGTCAAGGTGCTTGTGGACGGTAAAAGCAAAAATAATGACCAAATCTATACCTCTCGTACAGAGGGCAATAAAATTGTCCACTTTGAGGCAGACGAGGACTACACAGGCAAATTTATAAACATAAAAATCACTCGTGCAGACACCTTTGCTCTGTATGGTGAAATATAAAAACAAAGGAGTAACTATAATGGAAATTATGGAGCTTGCTGCACAGCTCGGACAGGCTATCAAGGCTGATGAGCGCGTTGCAAAAATGAATGAAGCACAAGAGGCATATAATAAGGACGAAAAAATCCAAAGCCTTATGCTTGAGTTTAATACTCAACAAATTGCACTTCAAGAGGAGTATAAAAAGCCAGAGCTTGACCAAAAGCTTATCGAGGCTATCGAGGGCAGACTTAACGAGCTTGTAGAGCAAATTACCTCATCACCAGTATACCTCGCAGCTGTTGAAGCACAAAATGCTATGACAAAGCTTATGGAAGAGGTTAACGCAGAAATCGAATTTCAAATCACAGGTCAGCGCCCATGCTCACACGACTGTAGCTCATGTGGCAGTGACTGTGGACACCATCACTAATTAAAATTAAAGGAGATAGAACAGTATGACATCCATGATGCTACAATACCTTGATATAAAGAATCAGTATAAGGATTTTATACTGTTTTATCGTCTTGGTGATTTTTACGAAATGTTCTTTAATGATGCTATTTTGGCATCACGAGAGCTTGAGCTTACCTTGACAGGCAGAGACTGTGGGGAGAGTGAGCGCGCACCTATGTGTGGCGTTCCATACCACAGCGCAGAGGGCTATATTGGTAAGCTTATTGCAAAGGGCTATAAGGTCGCAATATGTGAGCAAATGGAGGATCCAGCGACTACAAAGGGCCTTGTAAAGCGTGAGGTTGTAAGAGAAATAACCCCAGGCACAGTGTTTGAATCAGACCTTCTACCAGCAAACAGAAATAACTTCCTTTGCGCTATCTACTTAAAGGGCGCAAGGGCAGGGCTTTGCTTTGTCGATGTTTCAACAGGTGAAATAAATGCAACCTCACTTGAAAACGACTCAGGCAAAATTCTAAATGAGCTTGGTACATATATGCCAAAGGAGCTCATAATAAATACAACTCGCGATAGTGCATCATATCTTTACGATTTTGCAAAGACAAGACTAAACGCACTTTGCGAATTTGATAATCAGGCACTTTTTGAATACCCAAGCGCAAGTGCTAGGGTTATAAATCAGTTCGGCTCTGATTTTCTTGTTAAATACGAAAATGACGAGCCTATGCTTTGTGCAATAGGCGCGATACTTGAATATGTCTGTACAACTCAAAAGACAGATGATGTTTCATATATAAATAATCTGAATGTCTATGGAGAGGGACAATATCTTGATATGGACCTCAATACAAGACGCAATCTTGAGCTTTGTGAGACTATGCGCAATAAGGAAAAGCGTGGTAGCCTTTTTGGAGTTCTTGACAAAACTAAAACAGCAATGGGCGCAAGAATGCTAAGAAGCTTTGTTGAGCATCCACTTGTAGATGTTAAAAAAATATCAATGCGTCAAAGCGCAATTGCAGAGCTTGTTTCGGGCTTTGTCCTAAGAGAGGAAATTTCTCATTTGCTCTCTGGGGTTTTGGACCTTGAAAGGCTTATGACAAAGGTTGTATATGGCTCAGCAGGTGGTAAGGACCTTCGTGCTATCGCATCAACAATCTCTGTAATTCCTGCGATTAAGGAGCTTCTTTATGAGGCACGCTCTCCAGAGCTTACTCATATAAGAGACAATGTGGATACCCTTGAGGATATTTACAACGCAATTGATGCAACCATCGTTGAAAATCCACCATTTTCAATCAGAGAGGGTGGAATAATAAAGGACGGAGCATACGAGGAGGTTGATAATCTTCGTATGATTATGACAAACGGCAAGGGCTGGATTTCACAAATCGAAGAAAAGGAACGCGAGAAAACTGGAATTAAGGCTCTTAAAATCGGTTACAATCGGGTATTCGGCTATTATATAGAGGTAACCAAGTCCTTCCTCGATCAGGTTCCACCTACTTATATAAGAAAGCAAACGCTTTCAAATTGCGAAAGATACATAACCGAGGAGCTAAAGGAAATGGAGTCCATGGTGCTAGGCGCACAGGACAAGGTTTGCTCCCTCGAATACGACCTTTTCATTACACTTCGCGATGAGGTTTCAAAGAATCTAAAGAGAATACAAAAAAGCGCAAATCTTCTTGCAAAGCTTGATGCCTATGCGTCACTTGCAGAGGTTGCAATGAAAAATAATTATGTTTGTCCTGAGGTTGATTATAGTGATATAATTGATATTAAGGACGGACGCCATCCCGTTGTTGAGCAATTTGTAAAGGATAGCTATTTCGTTCCAAACGATACCTTCCTTAACACAACAAGTGACCGCCTTGCGCTTATCACAGGACCAAATATGGCGGGAAAATCGACCTATATGCGTCAAAGCG
>JAGALI010000043.1 GCA_017625275.1 Clostridia bacterium | reverse complement strand
TTATCGCAGTCCCAAAGTGGACCCTTTATTATTTTTGAGGGTTCTCCATTAACATCTATATCCTTGTTAAAGAAAATGCTAGCGCTTCCTGCATCACAGTTTCTACCAAGCTCAGCCATTATATAAGCTACAGCGAAGCTCTCTAGGTCTATGTACTCGGTATAATGCTTCCCCTGCGAATTTATGCCATTTGTGGACGCCATAGCCTCCTCCATCTCGGCAAAAAGACGCGCGATGTATTCAACCTGCTCCCTTGAGCAATATTCTGGAGATTTTATCACATACAGATTCTCGCCATATGATGTTTCCGTTATGAAATAGCTACCCAGCTTTGCCCTATCTCCCTTACTGTTATTATCAAGCTCGATAAGATAGCCACCTGTAATATCCGTTGGATTTACAAGCTCCTTTACATATTTATATTCTTTAATTATTGTTTCGTCAATTAACGCGCCCTCTGTTACTGTTTCGGTGCTTGACATGAGCTTATCACCATATTCAGGATTAAGAAGCTCGTTTTCATCCTCAAGCTCGTTTATATTAACACGATTTGCGTTAATATTTACCTTTTCACAAAGCAGATATACGCCTTGATATTTACCGTCTACAAAAACCTCAACATTTTGAAAATCGCTAGCACCCATACCAAGCTCCTTGGCTAGCTTATACAT
This sequence comes from Clostridia bacterium, assembly GCA_017625275.1. GTDB lineage: Bacteria > Bacillota > Clostridia > Oscillospirales > CAG-272 > RGIG2000. The sequence goes on along the minus strand of JAGALI010000043.1, from coordinate 5,856 downwards.
AATACTGTTTCTAATATAGCTTTGATCAAGGTAGTTTGCAAGCAAAAGCCATGTTTTTGCCTTGCCCATTCCAAAAACATCGGTTTTTTTCTCGAATTTTATTTGGAATGGCTTTTTTGCATAGGTCGGGGTTGAGTTTCCTCTCACCCTTACCTCTGCTGATAAGTTATTTATCTCGGCTGTACCATCATTATCATATATTGTTACACTTGTAGCTGAATCGGTCACGTTATCATCTATCATTTTATCCGCACCGATTGAGGTGCTTATAAATACTGATGGCAAATTATTTGACTTATAAATATAAACTATATCATCGGGAGCAAAGGTGGCTGTGGTCTTAAAGCACAGCTCATAATAGGTGGCACGACTGTCCTTATCCTTTTTTAAATATTTAGTAAGGTCTATGCTTGCCCCACTTGTAAAAGCAGTGCCATCAAGAGTCACGCCCTTGCCATTGGCATATACTATTTTCACATTATGAATGTCAACATATGAGGGTAAATATATAACATCTTCAATTGCTTTTATTGTCATGCCATTATCAAGCTCTACACCCAGTCCAATGTCAGCTGCGCTTGCACTTATAGCAAATATTGACATTGCTATTATAACAATGAACAAAAATAAAATTTGCTTTTTCATTACTCCTCCTATGTTGTTTTGTTATTCCTCTTGCTCATACCTTTCTGAAAAATAATCTCTATCTATTGTCAAAATCAGCACAAACAACGGGTTTATCTTTTTGATTTCAGTAAAAAGCTCGTGATAAAGCATATCATTCGTAAGTGGCATTTCGTTTGATATAGTAACATCAAAAAGTATCTTTGTTTGCGAGCAAAAGCCCTTTACAACACGAAAATCGTGCATTGAGATTGGGCTGGAATATTCCGATGCCATATCTGAAATAATTCTTGAAATTTTGTCTCTCAAGAGGTTAGTTTCAGGGTCTGACATGCAAACAGGATCCATATGGATAACCAAATTTATTCCCATATCTCGAAGGATATCTGTCTCAATTGTATCTACCATATCATGGCTTATCATAACATCAGTTTCCGAATCGACCTCGACATGTGCGCTTACAAAGGTTTTACCTGCGCCATACGAGTGCACCACAAGGTCATGTATTCCAAGCACGCCATCATAGCTTCTTATCTTGCGATTAATTTCGGCTATAAATTCGGTATCCGGCGCCTTGCCAAGTAAGGTATTTGATGCCTCAATAACAAGCTTTATTCCCATAATGGTAATATAAATAGAAATCACACAACCAATTATGCAGTCTGTAAGAGGTCCTGTAACAGGTGTTAAAAGCATTCCTGCAACAACTGCTGAGGTTGCTATAACATCACTTATTGAGTCGGCAAATGATGCCTTTAATGCGCTTGAATCTATATGCCTTCCAAGCTTGCGGAAAAGCAGCGACATAAAAAATTTAACAAAAATTGTAGACGCTATGATTATTATAGATATTGTACTATGCTTCTCTATCGATGTTGGATTTACAATTCTTTCAATAGAGGTTTTTAGCATTTCAATGCCTAAAAGCATTACGATTACAGATACAAAAAGAGATGCAAGGTATTCCATTCTTGCATGACCATATGGGTGATCCTTGTCGGCTGGCTTTCCAGCAACAGTATAGCCTGCAACAGTAAGAACATTTGAGCCTGCATCTGAAAGGTTATTAATAGAGTCAGCGACTATTGATGCGCTTCCTGACAAAAGTCCCAAGACAAGCTTAGCGACAAACAATATTACATTTAAAAATATTCCCACAAATCCAGCGAAGCGCCCGACGCGCACACGCACCTCGGGCTTTTCTGGATGATTATAATCTTTAATTAGCTTTTCAATCATTGTTTTCTTCTTTTACTGCTATTAGCTCCTTAGCGTAAGGCAAGGACATAATCCAATCGCACAAGGTGTGCCACTCAGCAAGCTTATGTCCACGTCTTGCATAATAGATGTTAATTAGTGTTTCATAGTTTAATGTACAGGTTCTCATTTGATTATAGCTTGATGGAAGAAGCTGAATTAGGTCATGCCAATATGCCTTATCCTTTGTTTCTACAAATTTAAGGCGCGCCTTTTCCAAATAATCAATTGTGATATCAAGAATCTTTAGTGCCTCATCAGTCATTCTATCATGGCTAAAATCTGCCCTCTCAAATGGCTTCGAGTGTATTTTGTGCATTGTTGATGTAGAGTTTGCAACAGTTGCCACCTTATAGGTATCGTATTCCTTCCACCAGTAAAGCGGAGCTGTAATATCTACTGATACAAAAATTTGTCTTAGATATTTTCTATGGTCACTTCCTGCCTTTGCAAGCTTCTTTGCAAGAGAAAGGTCATTTTCGCCTAGAATATAATTGCCCTTTTCATCATAATAGCTGTCACTTTTCGCCCATGAATTAAGAGGATTGCGCGCTCCCCTTATAGCATTTTCAAAATTCATTACTGATACGCGTTCAATCGAGATCATAATTTTCTCCTTTTCTTTTAGCAACAATAGTTGCTATACTTTCTTATTATATATCATATCATAAATCTTCATTATTGTCAATCTTTTGATTATCTTGGACGATTTTTTATTTTTTGTGTTTTTTTGCATAAAGTGGTTTTTCGTGTTCAATAATATGGTTGTAAAAAATTCGAAAGGAAAATTATCATGGAAGAAAACGAAAACAAGAAAAATAACAAATTTTTTTATGTGACTATGGCCGTTGTGCTTGCTGTTATTGCGATTTTAATTATTGCCACATCAGTAGCAAGACGAAACGCCGTTGACACACCTACTCCTCCTGACGATTCGTCATCCACTCCAGACACACAAAATCCACCTAGCTCCGAAACCACTGTTTTACCAGAGTTTTCTCTACCTGTTGACGGTGAGATAAGCTTTGATTTCAGCGACAGTGTGCCTGTATTCTCTCCTACAATGGAGGACTGGCGTACTCACCTTGGCGTTGATGTTTTAGGTGAGCTTGGTGCTGAGGTGCTTGCAGTTGCTGATGGCACTGTAACAAACGTTTGGGAGGACCCTTTTATGGGCACTTGTATCTCTATTGAGCACTCTGGCAATGCCATTAGCGTTTACAAGAACCTTGCAAAAGAGGTAGCTGACGGAATTGTAGTTGGCTGCTCTGTCAAGGCAGGTGATGTGATTGGTAATATCGGTGAAACTGCAATGAATGAAATTGCACAAGAGCCACATCTACACTATGAGCTTAGCGTTGATGGTAAGATTGTAGACCCTAAGGACCATATCAAATTCCCAACCAAGGATATCCCAGAGGATTCAACCGACGGTGAGCAAGGCAATAGCAACAATCAGCAAAGCACAGAAAAGAACTGAAAAAGTAAGTCATTTTCAGATTTAAAATCAAAAACGGACACAAATGTGTCCGTTTTCTTTTTAGTAATTGTGGCTTATGCCCAGCGCATTCCACAAGGCTTGGATTCCTTAATCATAACATTATTAAGTACATCTACTGCCTTCTTAAGTCCTTCATCAATTGTCATAAGGCTATCCTCATGCTCAATTGAAAGAACCTTGTCATAGCCTACAAGGCGAAGTGCTGATACGAAATCTCTCCAATAATCCTCACCGTGACCATAGCCAACTGTACGGAAAATCCAAGATCTATTGATTTCATCACCATAGTGCTTTGTATCAAGAACACCATTTGCCTCGGTGTTAAAGTCATCTATCTTTGTATCCTTTGCGTGCACATGATAGATTGCACCAGCAAGATTACGAGCTGCAATCACAGGATTGATTCCCTGCCAAATAAGGTGTGATGGGTCAAGGTTTGCACCAATTACATCACCAACCTCTTTGCGAAGTCTCAAAAGTGTTTCTGGGTTATATACGCAGAAGCCTGGATGCATTTCAAGGGCAATCTTTGTAACGCCATGAGCCTTTGCAAATGCTGTCATATCCTTCCAGTATGCAATCATAATCTCCCATTGATATTCGAGAGTCGCAAGGAAATCATCTGGCCATGGACAGGTTACCCAAGTTGGACGCTTCGCATCAGGGTCAGAGCCTGGACAGCCTGAAAATCCTACTATTGTATCTACACCGATTTTTTCAGCGAGAAGAATTGCGTTTACCATATCATCATGGAACTGCTTCGCAATTGCCTTATCAGGGTGAATTGGGTTACCATGACAAGCAAGAGCGCAAATTTCAACATCGTATTTTTTGAAGGTCGCCTTGAAAGCCTCTAGCTTCTTTTCATCAGCCAAAAGCTCCGCTGGGTTACAGTGGTCCTTACCAGGATATCCACCTGCACCAACCTCTACGCAATGAACTCCAAAGGATGTGATTTTTTTAAGAGCCTCATCAAGAGGCATGCTACCATAAAGGTTTGCAAGAACACTAAGCTTCATTTATTATCTCCTTAATTAGTTTTCGAAATAGAATGGCTTACCTGTCTTTGCAGACTCGTAAATACCCTCAAGAATTTGAGTTACGCAGTATGCCTGCTCAGGAAGAACTGTTGGCTGTGTACCTGTAAGGATTGCATTAATCCATTGTCTTGCCTCCTCAGCGCCTGCATTGTATGAGCCTGCATCATAGAATGCAACACCCTTACCATCAAGGTTAGGACGAGTTTCATACATATTACCATGCTTAACGCCATTGATTTCAAGGATACCCTGGTCAATCATCTTAGCGCCAGCCTTTGTTCCACAAATTGTTGTGCAAGCCTCCTTAGTTTCGGTCATATTGATAGCCCAAGATGACTCGAGAACAATTGTTGCACCATTTTCCATTACAACAAAGCCAAATGCGCTATCCTCAACTGTAAATTCCTCTGGCTTCCAGTCACCGAACACATTTGCTGTATTTGTTTGGTTGTTGAGCTTATGATATGTAGTACCTACACAATACTTTGGCTTGTAGTTATTCATTGTCCAAAGTGTAAGGTCAAGTGCGTGTGTTCCGATATCGATAAGTGGACCACCGCCCTGTTGATCTTCCTTAATAAATACACCCCATGTAGGAACTGCACGACGGCGAAGCGCTGTTGCCTTTGCGTAGTAGATGTCTCCAAATACTCCCTCTTCAGCCTCTGCCTTTAGGAACTTTGCGTCCTTTCTCTGTCTGTTTTGGTATCCGATTGTAAGCATCTTGCCTGTTCTCTTTGCTGCGTCTACCATTTTCTTAGCCTCTGCTGCGTTGATAGCCATTGGCTTTTCACACATTACATGCTTACCAGCCTCAAGCGCGTCAACAGTGATGAAGCTATGGCTGATGTTAGGTGTGCATACGTGAATAACATCAATTGTTTTATCCTTAAGAAGCTCCTTGTAGTCTGTGTAGGTCTTTGCACCCTCAACACCAAACTTTTCAGCAGCCTCAACTGCCCTTTCCTCAATGATGTCGCAGAATGCAACCATTTCTACCTCGGCAAGGCTCTTAAGTGATGGCATGTGCTTACCATTAGCAATACCTCCACAACCGATGATACCAACCTTTAATTTCTTTTCCATTTTGGATTCCTCCGTGAATATATATTTGTTTATATAATATTTTATCATACGCGCGAAATAAATACAATAGATTTTTAAAATTTTTACGGCTTTTCAGGGTACAATTTTGCAATATTTGTTACCAAAATTCCGTTTGCTGTATTTATTACACCATAAGTTCCACAAGCGCCTATACTACCAGGGTTGAATAGCTGTATTCTTTTATCTGCCACATACTCACAAAGCTCTACCGGTAAATGAGTGTGCCCAAACAAAATGGCGTCTACCTCCTTTTCTGCTCCTGCATAAAGAATGGTAGCAAGTCCATATTTAACATGATATTTATCTCCATGAGTTATAAGCACCTTT
>JAGALI010000042.1 GCA_017625275.1 Clostridia bacterium | reverse complement strand
TGAAAAGGAGATATTAATTTTGATATTGCATCTACATCTGCATAAGGAATTTCAAGAACTCTTCCAACATCCCTTACAGCAGCGCGTGCAGCCATTGTACCAAATGTAACAATCTGCGCGACATGATCAGACCCGTATTTATTTTTAACATATTCAATTACTTCGTCTCTTCGTTCATAACAAAAATCCGTGTCAATATCAGGCATGCTAACACGCTCTTCGTTCAAAAAACGCTCAAAAAGCAAATCAAATTTTATAGAATCAACATCTGTAATGCCAAGCAAATATGCTACAAGGCTTCCTGCACCAGAGCCTCTTCCGGGACCAACCGAAATTGAATTCGATTTAGCATAATTAATAAAATCCCAAACTATCAAAAAATAATCGTTATATCCCATTTTATCAATTACCGATAGCTCTTTTTCTATTCGTTGCTGATAAAGCTCTCTAGTGTGATTATTGTCAAATATTATTAATTCTTTTTTGATTTTTGTTTCAAACCCATCATAAGCAAGCTTTTTCAAATATTCTTTTGCAGATAAATTTGTAGGTATTGGATATTTAGGAAGCTTTACCTTACCGAATTCAAGCTCAAAATTACATTTATTCGCTATTTCAACAGTAGTATCACAAACCTCTGGGAAATCTCTAAATGCATAACGCATTTCCGATTCACTTTTCAGATAAAATTCGCTTGTTTTGAATGCGATGTCCGAGTTGCTAGATTTAGTTGTATTTGTTTGTACGGACATTAAAATAAGCTGCTTTGGTGCGTCCTCTCGTCTTAAATAATGAACATCATTGGTTGCAACGAGCTTAGCGCCACACTCGGCTGAAAGCTGTATTAAAGCCTGATTAACAATTTTTTCCTCTTCAATGCCATGATTTTGCACTTCAAGATAGAAATCATCCTTGCCGAAAATTGATTGCATAATTCCTATATGCTTTTTTGCGCCCTCTATATCGCCCAAAATAATGCTTTTAGGAATGAATCCAGAAATACACGCAGATAGTGCAACAAGCCCTTCAGAATGCTCCTTTAAAAGCTCTAGATCAATTCTAGGCTTCACATAAAAGCCCTCAGTATATCCCAAAGAAACTAAATATGATAGATTTTTATACCCTATTTCATTTTTTACAAGCAAAACTAGATGAGAATATGCAAGATTATTTATTCTAGTCTTTTCAAACCTGCTATTTGGAGCAACATAAACCTCACAGCCAATAATAGGCTTTATCCCCTCTTGCTTGCATGCCTTATAAAAGTTAACGACACCGAACATATTACCATGATCAGTTATGGCAATAGCATTTTGCCCTTGACTTTTTGCAAGCCTTGGAATGTCTTTAATTTTACATGCACCATCAAGCAAGCTATATTCACTGTGCAAATGCAAATGTACAAAGCCCGACATCGTTTTCTCCTTCCATAGATTTATGTATTATTTCTGCTTATTATAAATTTCTAATATTTTTTCAAGTCTATGGTAAATTCCAGACTTAGAGATTGGAGGACTAAATTTCTTTCCTAATTGTTCAAAATTCAATTCCCTAAATTCAATTCTTAAAAGCGCAGTTTCCTTAAGCGAGTTCGGTAGTGAGTCAATATTTCCGTTTTTTCTTAACTCCAAAATCGCTTCAACATATTTTTCAGAAGCCTTAATTGCCTTTGCAATATTAGCACTATCACAATTGGCAACTCTATTTACATTATTTGTAACTTCTTTATAAATTTTGCTATTCATTACAGCAAAGGTTGCATTGACTGCGCCAATTTTCGCAAGGAAATTTTCTACCTGCTCGCTATTTTTTAAATAAATTATATGCTTGTCCTTGCGAGAAGCAATCTTTGCATCAAAGCCTTGCTCCATCATTAGCTCGTATACAGAATTTCTTTTAAGCTCTTCATCAAATGATAGCTCTAATCTATACGAATTATTTGGGTCGTTTACAGTGCCACAGGTCAAAAACAAGGCTCTTAAAAAACTACCTATGCAATTTTCACATTTGAAAATTTTTTCTTTATATTCGGCAACTGTAGAAAATAATATAACTCCTTTTGGCAAACGGATTGTTCTGGCTTTTTCATCGTACTCTATTGTCTTGTTTTTTAGCACCGAAGATAGAACTGATTTCAAGAAAATAGCATTTTCTACATTTGTCTTTTTTGCTAAAAATCCGTCTTTACTATCATTTGCAGTAAACGCAAATCCATATATCAGTGAAAAGGCACAGCACCTCTTCAGCCTCTGCTCTGCTAAAAGCTCTTTTTTAGTAATGCTAGAAAAAGACTCTTTCATAATTCCTCATTTCAAAAATATTATTTCCTGTTCTAATGGTATCCCAAATTTTATCAAAACCCTAGTCTTTATTTCTTCTATCAAATTTAATACATCCGATGATTTTGCATTATCTGAATTGATTATAAATCCTGCATGCTTTTTTGAAATCTCTGCTCCACCAATTTTGAAGCCTTTCAATCCAAGCTCATCAATTAATTTAGATGCATATGAATTTTTAGGTCTTTTAAATACACTTCCGCAGCTTCCAAAATTTAATGGTTGAGAATTAATTCTTTTAGCAGAAATTTCAATCATTTCCTCTCGAATTTCAGAAATCTTTTTTTCAACCAATCCAAATGTTGCCGATAATAAGATTAAATTCTTATTTTTTGAAAACACAGATTGCTTTTTGTCAAAATGGTGCTCGCTAAAATTTAATGCGATCACTTCTTTTGTCTTGATGTTATATACAGTACTTGTAATCAATATTTCAGAAATACTTTTTTCATAAGCACTCGAATTCATAAATATAGAACCACCAACGCTTCCTGGAATACCACAAAGGAATTCCATTCCAGAAAATCCAAACTTCATAGCCTCTATCGAGCAATCTGTAATTAATGCACCACACATTGCAATTAATTTAGAGTCTACTATTTCGATTTTATTTAATTTTCTTGTAGAAATAATCACACCGTCGTATTCTTCGTCCAAAAAAAACGAATTTGTACAATTACCCGCAACAAAAAACTTAACTTCATTATCGGTCATATAACTTAAGATTTCGCAAAAGCTTTTAATTGTGCTCGGAAACAAAGCCACCCTCGCCCTTCCACCAAGCTCAAACGAGCTTAATTGGGCAGTTGAAAAATCTCTGATGTATTTTACTTCGCGTTCTTTTGCATATTCAATCAGTGCCTTATATTTCATAGTGTTCCTCAAATTATGTTTTTTCTATCATATGCAAAAAATCATAATTTGTTTATTAATTATGCTTTTAACCTTTTAAAGCATTTGACTGCTTGATTAGCTCCTTCGCTGCTGCGAATTGCTTATCAGTAACATCCATTCCTGCAATTATTCGTGCAATTTCATCAACTCTTTGCTCTGAATCAAGCAAAAACACATGTGCTTCTGCTCTTTCATCAACCTCTTGCTTCTTTATAAAATAATGCGCATCAGCTAATGCAGCAATTTGTGCAGAGTGAGTTACACAAATTGTTTGCGTTAATTTAGAAATATTGCAAAGCTTAATTCCAATTTTTTGAGAAGTGCTTCCAGATACGCCTGTATCTATTTCATCAAAAATCACGGTTTGGGCTCCTTTTTTATCTGACATTGCGCTCTTCATAGCGAGCATAATTCTAGAAAGCTCTCCACCAGAAGCTATTTTGTTCATTTCCAAAAGCTCCTCGCCGACATTCGTAGCTATCATAAATTCAACAATATCAAATCCATATTGAGATAAAGTAATTTTTCCGTTGTTTTCGTTTTTATTAACCTCTATTTCAAATCTAACCTTTGGCATGTCAAGAAATTCAAGTGCATTTTTAACAATTTTACTCAATTTACAAGAAGCTTCTATTCTGACTAGGTGCAGCTTTTCCGCCAAGCCTAACGCGTTTTGATAATTCGCCTTATATTCGGCGCGAAGCTCCTCAATTTTTTCTTCTCCTAATTCGAATTTTCTTAGTTTATCCTCGGCATCATTCTTAAATTTCAATATTTCCGCAATATTTGCACCATACTTCTTTTTTAGCTTCTGAATAAGCATAAGTCTAGCCTCAATAATTTGAAGCTGTGCCTCTGGGTCATCTACTCCATCAAAGGCACCAAAAGCAAGTGCATTCTCGGCAATATCAGCAATTTCATACTTATATGAGGTTAATTTTTGAATCATATCGTTAGCAGATGGTTCCACATCTACAAGCTTAGATATGGAGTCTATTGCCTTATCTATTAAATATACGGCGCTAATTCCACTTTCGTTTTGATAAAGCACCTTATACGCATTAGATGATTGTTTTATGATTTTTTCAGCGTCCCTAAGCCTTGTACGAAGGTCGTTTAGCTTTTCTTCCTCGTTTTCGTCCTTCAATTTTGCAGAAGCTATTTCATTGACTTGATAATTTAAAATATCAATCATCATGTCCTTTTGCTTGTTAAGCTCAATTAATGAAGAAATTTCGCCTTTCAAAGCAGTTAGCTTATCATAAACAGCCTTGTATTGATCAAGTAGATCGTGGGAATCTGCGTATTCGTCAAGCATTAAAATATGATTCGCCTTGTCCATAAAAGCGTGATTTTCGTTTTGCCCATGTATATTTATTAAATTTGAACTAATAATTTTAAGTTGTGCTAACGAAACAGTACGAGAATTCACCTTAGAAACACTTTTTCCATCTATAGAAATACTCCTAGATATAGAAAGTAGGTCATCCTCATCATATTGTATTCCAAATTCATCACACAAATCAAAAACTCTTCTATCTACATTTGAAAACAGCGCACTTACAGAGGCCTTATCGGTACCATGACGAATAATATCACGTGAAGCCTTTGCACCCAATATAAGACCTATAGAATCAATTATAATCGATTTTCCTGCTCCTGTCTCACCAGTAAGCACATTAAAGCCATTTTGAAAATCTATATCTAGATTTTTTGCAACAGCGACATTTTCAATATGTAATGAATAAAGCATTGTTGGCTCCCTTTAATTATTTTTCTGCTATTTTAGAAAGCTTAGAGCTTATTTTTATACTAGCCTCTTCAGATGAAGTCACTATGATAATAGTATCATCTCCAGCAACACATCCTAAAATATCCTCATCGTGTAGCGAATCAATCCCGGCTGCAACTGCCTGAGCAAGTCCGGGCGCAGTTTTAACAACCACATTGTTTAAAGCATATCTAATTTCCTTAATAGACAATATCAACGCACTATTATATTCGGAATTTTCATCCAACTCTCTCTTTGGTGCAACATATTTATAAACACCATCAACCATTACCTTGAGTAGTTTCAACTGTCTTATATCTCTAGAAGCAGTAGCTTGAGTAGCGGCAAAGCCTTCTTTTCTCAAAGCATCAATTAAATCCTCTTGTGTTACAATATTGCTTTTGGAAATTATTTCAAGTATTTTTTCTTGTCTGCTTGATTTCATTTCGTTCTCCTATTTTTCAAGAATTATATTCTTTATAAATTCAAAACTTATTATCTTTTTCGTATTTTTTTCGAAAACAGCCAAATATTCTATGTTTCCATCTCCGCCTAAAATCGGCGATTTATCAAAATAAGTACATTTCAAACCATTTTCAAGTGCGCAATCTATAACTCTTTTTACAGCAAACAGCCTGTTCTGAGGCTTTTTCACTATGCCTCCCTTGTCTATCTTATCCTTTCCCGCCTCAAATTGGGGCTTAATAAGTGAAACATATATACCATTTTCACAAAGCAAATTAACAGATTTCGGCAAAATATATGTTTGAGATATAAAGGAAACATCTATTGTTATTATGTCACAATACTCGCCAATATCATCGTGATTTATGTTTCTTGCATTATAATTTTCAATTGAAATGACTCTGGCGTCAGTTTTTAGACTCTCTGAGAGCTGATTTGAACCCGAATCAACCGCATACACAAGATTCGCTCCGTGTTTAAGCAAACAATCCGTAAATCCGCCCGTAGAGGCTCCTATATCGACAATTGTTTTCCCTTTAATTTGAAGCTTTGCGGATTCAATGACCTTTTCAAGCTTTAATCCACCACGAGAAACATACGGACAAGGGTCAACAATTTCAATTTTAAGACTATTCGCTTCGTCAACTAGTGTTGCAGGCTTGGTAATCTTCTCGGAATTCACAAAAACAAAGCCTTCCTCAATAAGTGCCTTTGCCTTTTGCCTACTTTTAACAAAGCCAAAATTGCTCAAATACAAATCTAATCTTATCATTTTTCTCTATTTACCAAATATCTTGCAAGTTCTGCAAGGCTTGAGCTTTCGTCTCGAGAATATTTGCTTATAATCTCGATAGCCTCATTAGTTAAAAGATCGACTCTCGCTTGGGCTTCATCTATACTCATAAATGATAATGATGTTTTCTTGTCATTTTTCTCATCAGAGCCTACAGGCTTGCCTAACACTGACTCATCGGCAATTTTATCAAGAATATCATCTCTAATTTGAAATGCAACACCCAAATTAATTGCAAATTTACTCAAATCATCGACAACTTCTTGTTTAGGATCATCGCAAAAAGCAAAATATCCAAGCAAAATAGCGCATTTTATCAATGCTCCTGTTTTTAATGCATGCATTTCTTTAAGTTCATCAAAAGATGATGAATTCAAGTTAATATC
>JAGALI010000041.1 GCA_017625275.1 Clostridia bacterium | reverse complement strand
GGATCAAACTCTCTAAAAATGTTTATTTAAAAGCATCTCTGCCTCTAATTCATTTCTAAAGCTTTTGTTAGCTCTTTTTCTTAATTACTTGTTTTGAGTTTTTTTCTCTAAAAGAATTTTCTTAAGAGTTCCGTCTTTGTACTTAGTTATCTTAACTAATTCCATTCTTGTTCAATTTTCAAGGATCTTTACTGACTACTCTCGCAGTCAGCCTTGCTATTATAGCACTACAAAAATAGTTTGTCAATAGCTTTTTTAAACTTTTTTTAATTTTTTTTAAAAATTCCAAAAAAGCTAGATTTTATAAGGGTTTCGAGGCTTTTTTGAGGGGTAAAATATACATTTTTTGAATAATTTTCTTCCTTTTATTAATACTATATATAAATATCAAATTAGTTTTGTGAGGTTTTTATGGAAGACGAAAAAATGCAGGACAAGGAATCGTGCGAGCTTGAAAGCATTGTAAAGCTGGGAGAAAGTGAAAACGACGGAATACATTGTATAAGTATTATTGGACAAATCGAGGGGCATTATATTCTGCCACAGGACCAAAAGGCGACAAAGTATGAGCATTTAATTCCTCTGCTTGCCTCATGTGAGCAGGATACGAGCGTTAAGGGCGTGCTTATTGTCCTTAATACTATGGGTGGCGATGTTGAGGCCGGCCTTGCAATTGCAGAAATGATTGCAAGCATGAAAAAGCCCACCGTTTCGCTGGTGCTTGGTGGTGGGCATTCTATTGGTGTGCCGTTGGCTGTCAGCTCCAAGCGCTCATTTATCGTGCCAAGTGCCACTATGACAATTCACCCTGTAAGAATTACTGGTGTTGTGGTTGGTGCGCCACAAACCTATTATTATTTTGAGAGAATGCAAAAAAGAATTAGCGCCTTCGTGTGCGCGCATTCTAATATTAATGAAGAAAAGTTTCGCGCTCTTATGATGAGCACTGACCAAATTGCAACCGATACAGGCTCCATAATCGATGGCGAGGAGGCTGTTAAGATTGGGCTTATTGATGCTGTGGGCGGTCTTAGCGATGCGCTAGATGCGCTAAAGAAAATGATTTCAAATGAATAAAAATATAAAAAGGGCGAATTTTTCGCCCTTTTTTATTTTCTTACAAGCTGCTTTGTTATTTCGGCAAGCGCCTGTATAAGCTCGTCTGCCTCGTCCTTAGTGCTTTGTGGACAGAGGCTTATGCGAATTGAGCTATCTGCCTCGTCCTCACTAATGCCGAATGCAAGAAGAGCGCGCGATGCCTTATGAGCCGAATTTGACGAGCACGCCGAGCCTGAGGAGACATAAATCCCTTTTGCGCTAAGTGCGTGTAATGCCGTTTCACTTTTGATTTTTGGCAAGGTGATATTAAGAATATGTGGAGCACTATTTATAGGAAGATTTGCCCTTATCTCAGCTGGAAGTGTCGAGATTATATATTCCTTTAGCTCACTCATATGATTAATTTCAGCCACAAGGTCCCCTGTATGCTCCTTCACTGCCTCGCCAAAGCCACAGATTCCATATACATTTTCAGTTCCAGAGCGAAGTCCAAATTCCTGTCCACCACCAAACACGATTGGGATGATTTTTTTCGCCTTCAAAAGCTCGGGGCTGATATAAAGCGCACCCACTCCCTTTGGGCCATTTACCTTATGGGCGCTTATGGAGATAAGGTCTGCGCCTATTGATTTTTTAGTGAATTTTACCTTTAAGTATGATTGAACACAGTCTGCGTGCATCACACAGTCTGGTGATGCATCTCGCACGATTTCAAAGGCTTCCTTAATATTATAAAGCGCGCCTGTTTCGTTGTTTACATGCATAAAGCTACAAAGAATTGTGCCCTTTGCGTTAGCTCTTATAAAATCCATATCAAGCGCGCCATTTTTTGTTGGTACACGCGTCACTACAAAGCCCTTTGCCTCAAGGTGCCTTGCACATTCCTCAACCGACGAGTGCTCTCCCTCAGTAATAAGGATTTTTTCTCCACCCTTGCGTGATTTGGCAAGTGCTGTGCCTATAATTGCCAAATTATTCGCCTCTGTTCCACCTGCAGTGAACACAAGCTCTCCTCTTTGTGGGCGCAAAATTCCAAGTGAGGACAAAATTATCCCTCTCGCCTCGCTTATCAGTCTTTCCGCACCAAGTCCAATGGAATGAAGTGACGAGGGATTTCCATAATTTTGCTCAATGGCTTTTATCATTTTTTCTTTTGCGCGCTCCGACATTTTAGTTGTCGCGCTATTGTCAAAATAAATTTCTCTCATATCAGTTAAACTTGAAATTTGCGATTATTTCGTCCTTTACTGTAGTAAGATTTGTTTCGTACAAGCCGTCCATCGCTGTATAGAGGATTACATATACATAATCTCCGTGCTCTGTAGCTGTGGCATAGTGCTTAAAAACAAGCTCCCCTGTTCCTGTTTTATAGGTGTAGCCTTTTGCACCATTTTTACTCACAATAGTCTGAGCGCCCTCCTCTATAAGCTCAAAGCTTGCAATCTGCTGTGTGAGAGATGCCTTATAAATTTCCCACCATGCATCTATGGAGCTTAGCGCCCCCCTCTTTTTTATAGCTAACAATGCTAACCGACGAGGTGTCGCTACTGGACACATGGGCTCTTGTTGTGAGTGCATCTGCCTCATCAATCACCCAGTCCTCTGGAACATAGAGCGAATATGGCACAAGGTCCGTGCTTGAGGCAAGCTTCATTCCCTTTGGTGCGCCATCGCTTTTCTTACAGCCAGCGAATGACAAAAGCATTATAAGCGCGAGGGCCACAAGTAATATTCTTTTCATTTTATTCTCCTTATTTAAGCTTGAAATTTGGAAGGATTAATCCCTGCACCACCTCAAGAGTCTCATCATAAAGCTCCTCTGTTGAGGTGTAGGTTATTACATGTATGCTTCCTTGGTCTATTGAGGCTGTTACATTGTATTTATAGGTCATGCCATCAAAGGCAACCGTGTATGTGTAATTTTTAGCCTCGCGTCCGTCAAGCGTTGTCTCCTTGCCCTCCTCTAAGATGGTAAAGCTAGGAAAGCTTTCGCTATTTTCCTTTTTGTGAAAATTATTCCACCATGTATCTATGCTTGTAATCTCGCTTGTTAAATTCCATTGTGCCACGCTTATGCTAGACTTGTTTTCCTCTGACACATATGCCATTGTCGAGGCGCTTTGGTCAATTACCACCCAGTCCTCTGGAACATAGAGCGAATAAAGCACAATGTCCGTGTTTGAGGCGAGCTTCATTGTTACCGTCTCACTTGTGCCATCTGCCCTTGTGTAGCTAGCCTCAATTGTCTCAGCCCTTCCCTTACAGCCGACGAGAGCTAGCATCAAAAGCGCCAACAGCACCAAAAAAATTCTCTTTTTCATTCTATATCCTTTCTGCTATAAGGGTAACTAGTCTTGTCGCGCCCTTTGCATCGTTTATGTCTATCATTTCGTTGTTTGTGTGGATAAAGCCACAGGGGATTGAGATAGCACCTGCCATACAGCCCTTTCCTGCTATCTGCATAGATGAGGTATCTGTGCCACCCCTTGATAGCATTTCGTCCTGATATTTTATTCCATTTTCCCTTGCAAGCTCTCTCATCTTGCCAACAAGCTCACGCGAGCAAATTACGCTTGCGTCCTTGATTTTGATAGTTGGTCCTCCGCCGATTTTTACATTTAATGGGTCGGCACCTATTTTATCATCAGTCCTTGTCACATCAAGAGCAATGGCAATCTCAGGTGCTATTCCATAGGCTGCAGGACGCGCGCCACGACAGCCAACCTCCTCTTGAACGGTAAATACAAAATACAAATCGTTCTTTGCGTCCTTGATTTTTTTCATAGCCTCTATTAGAATTGCACAGCCTATTCTATCATCAAAGGGTCTGCCGATATAGCGAGAGCCACTTATGTGGGTGATTGAAGGGGTGTGCACGAAAAAGTCACCTACGCTAACCCTTTTCTCGGCTTGCTTTTTTGTGGTTGCGCCTATGTCGATATAAACGCCCTCTGCGCTTGGTAGCTCGTCCGATTTCTTTGGAAATAAAACGCCCTTAACGCCCCTTTCACTAACTACTGTTGAAAAGGAGCTGGAAAGGTAATTAATTCCACCTATTGGGCTTATTTTTATAAAGCCCTTTTCTGTGATGTGTGTCGCAAAATAGCCGATTTCGTCCATGTGGGCGCCAAACATTATTTTCTTGCCCTCGCCCTTTTTTCTGGCAATGAGGTTGCCTAGTGGGTCAACGATGATTTCGTCGGCGTAGGGAGCGATTTCCTGTCTTATTGCCTCTCGTATTTTATCCTCTCTTCCTGACACGCCAGATGCAAGCATTAGCTTTTTTAGTAAATTAACCATTTTATCTCCTCTCGACGGTAAGCGCATAAATCAAGTCTTGAATAGCCGTAAGGTCTCTTAAATCTACAACGCTTCCACTTGAATGAATATATCTTGATGGTGCAGAAACGAGCGCCACCCTTGCGCCATATGCGCCCTTTTGGATTGCACCAGAATCATTTCCACCAGAAACTGCCTTGTTAATTTGATATTTTATTTCGTTTTTCTTGCACAGGTCAATTAGCTTGTCTGTCAAGGCTCTATCCATTATTGCACCATTGTCCGCATAGGATATGAGCGCCCCCTCTCCAAGCGCACCAACCTGTCTGTCCTCGTCAACGCTGACAAGGTCTAAAACCGCCTTGCTTTCAATTACAACGGCATAGTCGGGCTTTATAAGCTCGGTCGCACACCACGCACCAGATACGCCTATCTCCTCGCGAGTGGTGAAGGCAAAATATAAGTCATAATTGCTTTGTACCTTTTCCTTAGCAAGTCTTTTTATAGTGGCTAGCATAGCGACACAGCCATGACGATCATCAAGCGCCTTTGCCTTGATTTGGTTTTCTCCAAGATAGCAGACCTCGCTATCAAAGGTGAAGTAATCTCCAATCGACACATGCTCACTTGCGTTTTGCTTATCCTGCGCGCCTATGTCAATTCTCATATCCTT
>JAGALI010000040.1 GCA_017625275.1 Clostridia bacterium | reverse complement strand
GGATTCATATGCCGAGTTTTTTAGAAAAGCCTTGAGTGAGGGCAATGATGTGTTACACCTTGTTTTTTCTTCAGGACTGTCAGGCTCATATAATTCTGCAAAAATTGCCGCTGATGAGGTAAGAGGAGAATTCCCAGACAGAAAGCTTTTGCTTGTTGATACACTGGCCGCTTCTTCTGGCTTTGGACTTTTTGTTGACGAGGTGGCTGATTTGAGAGATGCCGGAAAGACTATTGAGGAAGCATATGAGTGGGTTGTTGCCAACAGACTAAAGGTTCATCACTGGTTCTCAGCCTCTGATCTTACAGCATTTGTAAAGGGAGGAAGAGTGTCAAAGGCTGCTGGTTGGTTTGGTACTGTTCTTAAAATCTGTCCAGTTCTCAATGTTAGCAATGAAGGAAAGCTTATTCCTCGTGAAAAAATCAGAGGTAAAAATAATGCTCTTACACGTTTGGTTGAAAAAATGCAAGAAAATGCAGATAACGGACTTGAGTATAATGGCAAATGCTATATTTCTAACTCTGATTGTCTTGAGGACGCTGAATTTGTTAAAAATCTTGTAGAGGAAAGATTCGCAAATCTAAAAGGAAAGGTTAAAATTTTCTCTATTGGTACAACAATAGGCTCACACACAGGAAGAGGAACCACTGCCTTGTTCTTTATGGGTAAGGAAAGAATAGATTAATAAACGGAGTTTTGTGATGGATAAACAGCATAATAAAATTAATGGCGAGGATTATCGCAAGCTTATTATAACTGCGGCACAATATCTAGAGGATAATAAAGAGGAAATAAACGAGTTAAATGTATTTCCAGTTCCTGATGGAGATACTGGCTCAAACATGTCAATGACTGTTGTTAAAGCAGCAGAGGAGCTTATGAAGCAAGGTGAGGAAATGCCACTTAGTGAGGCTGCAGATAAAACAGCTAAGGCAATGCTTCATGGTGCAAGAGGCAATTCTGGCGTTATCATAAGCTTGCTATTTAGAGGTATTGCAAAGGGGCTTATTAATTCAGAGGAGGCAGATGGAATTGCATGGGCAAATGCTCTTAAGGCTGGTGTAGATGCAGCGTATAATGCTGTTGATCGTCCTGCTGAGGGAACTATTTTGACCGTTGCAAGATGCTGCGCTGAAGCCGCTGATAAGGCAGCTAAGGAAAACAATAACTTTGAATATGTTCTACAGTCTGTTATTTCAGCTGCGGAGACTGCGCTTGCAAACACTGTAAATCAAAATCCTGTTCTTGAAAAGGCAGGAGTTGTTGACGCGGGCGGAAAGGGCTGGCTTCTTGTGCTTCAAGCTATGCTTGATGCTCTTAATGCAGATGGAATCAAGCTTGAGCTTAAGCCTGTAACTGCTTCTAAAACCAAGGAAAAGGCAGACTTTGCTTCGTTTGAAACAGAAGATATCACATTTGGCTTCTGTACTGAGTTTATAGTTAGAAAGCATGAGCAGGATTCTGACTCATCTGCGCTTAAATCATATCTTAATGGTATGGGTGATAGCCTAGTTATGATTGACGATGGCGAAATTATAAAGGTGCATGTTCATACAAATGAGCCTCATGCTGTTTTAGGAGAAGCACTTAAATATGGTATTTATGAAACCGTAAAGGTTGAAAATATGCGCACACAGCATACAAACAAGCTTGTTGATGCTCCAAAAAAAGAGCTTAAAAAATATGGCTTTGTAAGTGTTTCAAACGGAGAAGGCATGAACGCAGTGTTTGAGGAGCTTGGAATTGATAAAATAGTTTCTGGTGGTCAGACTATGAATCCAGCTACAGAGGATCTTTGTGCAGCGGTTGATGCAGTCGATGCGGAAACAGTATTTATTCTTCCAAATAACAAGAATATTATAATGACAGCGAATCAGGTTGCAGAGCTTAGTGATAAGAAAATAGTTGTTATTCCAACTAGATCTGTTCCTCAGGGATTTTCGGCTATGTTAGGCTATGATGAGGATGCAATGGTCGAGGAAAATGAGACATCTATGACGGAGTGTGCTAAGGGCGTTGATACAATGCAAATAACCTACGCAGCTAGGAACTCCAATTTTGATGATATGGACATTGAGGAGGGCGATTATTTAGCGCTTCTTAATGATAAGCTTTTGTCAGCTGATAAGGATTTATCAAAGCTATTTGGACAGCTTGCTGAAAAGATTAAAGAAAACGAAAAATCCTTTGTG
>JAGALI010000039.1 GCA_017625275.1 Clostridia bacterium | reverse complement strand
TCCTTCGTTCAATCTAGCCTCGTTAACGTAGAAAACGCTCCAACAAAGGTAATTGATGGAGTAACCTACAACATAATCACAGCTGAAGCAGTTTATAACTCTAAACAATCGGCTGAGTAACTAATATAAAAGCACCTCACATGAGGTGCTTTTTTGTTTTATAAGCGTATATTATTTTTTGAAATATGACATCGCAGCTCCGATTACAGTAGAAAATTGTGCGTTTTCTGGGATTACCATATTTACATCAAAATATTTGTTAAACATATCTACAACACCCTGTGCCTGCGACATTTGAGTAAGGTTTCCAGTAAGCACAATGTCCTTGATTCCGTATTGTCGTGCAGCAAATACAGCCATCATACCAATAGTTTCAAATACCATGTTTACAAGTCCAAGCGCGATATCATTTTTGGTTGCAATATCACTTACACGGCCAAAGTTAGCAGCAGTAAGCTCAGCACTAAGTCCAGCACCCTTTTTTGAAAGGTCACTAACCTTAAGGTCAACCTTTGAAATGTCACCAGTGCTTGCAATTTCATCAATGTGAGATATTGTATCAAGCCCAAGCATTTTTTTGGAAAGCCCCATAAGAGTACCACCACCAACACCTGTACCACCAAGATAAACAGGGGCGCTGTTTTCAACAGAGTGGACAAGGGCAGTACCTGTACCCATACTTACGATAATTGCATCGGTGAATTTTGAAATATAAAGTCCACCAAGACCAATTCCACGAAACTCAGGCACAACCTCACATTTAAGATTATAAATTGGCTTTGTAATAAACGATGAGCCAACACCAGTAATCATAACCCTGTCAATATCAGAAAGCTCTAAATTATTAGCCTCTGTAAACTTACCAAACGCACCATAAACAGAGGTTATAGGGTCATTTGCAGTAACGCAAATAGGCGCGATAAGCTTCTGCTCAGCGTCAAAGCCAACTATTTTAGTGGTGCTTCCACCAACATCAATACCAATTACAACTCCCATAAAAGGTCTCCTAAAAAATCATTTTTTACATTTTAACACATATAAGTAAAAAAATCAATATTTAATAAAGAAAAAGCCACGCACGCGTGGCTTTTGTCTATTTTAATCAACTAGGCTAATCTCATGTCCAAGCTCTGCAGACTTGTAAATAGCCTCAAGAATTTTAACCATATTAACACCCTGCTCAGGAGTAAAATCAGGCTCGCACCTTCCGTTTATAACATCAATGAAATGACGAATGTTTTGCTCATGATGAGGAGGGCAGTTGTAGTCATCAATACAAGGATTGATATTTACATTATTACCATATTCCTCGGTAAATAACTCAAATTTTCTATCAATTCCAGACATGCGAGAGCCAGCCTTTTCACCGCGAAGCTCAACAAACATTTGGTCACCAGCAATATTTGATGCCCAAGAAAACTCAATTTGTAGACAAGCGCCATTGTCAAAGCGAATAAAGCCCATTGCAAGGTCCTCAACATCAGTTTTAGAATAAGAGGTGTGAGGGAACTTTGAATAGGTAGAGCCACTTACAGTAACAGGCTTAGGATTGCCCATAAGATACATAGCAAGGTCGATAATATGCACGCCAAGGTCAATAAGAGGTCCACCTCCGGATTGCTCCTTGTCAGTAAACCAGCCACCCCATCCAGGGATACCACGGCGTCTAATCCAGCCACAGCGTCCTGCATAGATTTCACCCATTTTGCCATCAGCAATAAATTCCTTTAGGAATTTTGTTGATGGACGGTAGCGGTTATTTCTGATAACCATAAGTGTTTTACCACTCGCCTCAGCGGCAGCCTTCATTTTCTCGGCCTCAACAGTGTTTATAGCATCAGGCTTTTCGCAAAGCACATGTATACCCTTGTTAAGAGCGTAAACTGCAGCAACAGAGTGTATATTGTTAGGAGTACAAATATCAACGCAATCAATCTCCTCAGCATCAAGCATTTGCTTAAAATCCTCATAAAGTCTAGCGCTTGGATATCTCTCCTTCATTTGAGAAAGCTTTTCAGGGTTAATGTCGCAAATGGCGACAATTTCACATTCCTCAATTTTGTCAAAGGCAGAAAGGTGTCCAACCTGACACATCTTGCCAGCACCAATGATACCAACCTTAATCATTATTTTTCCTCTATTCTTGCAATCCAAGGGCACTCAAGGGCTGGAACTCTGTAAACAGGCTTAGCCCATCTTACTGCATTTGTAATGATTTTTTGAATATTTTCGTTATAGAATGTAGGGAAGGTCTCGTGTCCTGGCTGTAGGTAGAACACCTTACCATTTTCTCTGTGCCAAATACAGCCTGAACGGAATACCTCACCACCATTATACCAGCCAACGAGAAGTAGCTTATCTGGGTCAGGAATACCAAATGGCTCGGAGTATGTCTCCTCAGCCTCAAGCTCAAAATATCTACCCTCAATGCCTTCCATAATAGGATGGTTGTGGTCGATTACCCAAAGGCGCTCCTTGTCATTGCTTTCTCTCCAGCCAAGATTACAGGTAGTACCCATAAGAAGCTTAAATGGCTTGGAGTGATGTGCAGAGTGAAGGAAAATAATACCCATACCACGAAGAACAGCCTCTTTAACCTTCATTGCGATTTCATCAGGAACATCGCCATGCTTTATATGTCCCCACCAAAGCATAACATCAGTTTCGTTAAGAAGCTCATCAGTGATACCGCAATTTTCATCATCGAGGGTAAGTGTCTTTACCTCCATATCCTCGTTTTTGCCAAGAAAATCGGCAATGGCCTTGTGAATACCATCAGGATAAACCTTTTGAACATTTTCGTCAAACTTTTCGTGGGCGAATTCGTTCCAAACAACAACTTTAATCATAAATAAAACCTCTCTTAAATTTGTTTACCATAAGTGAGTATATCATATAAATATGATAAATTCAAGAGATTGGGGGAAAAATATTGACTTTTTTGACGATAAATGATAGCATAAATATAGTACGTAAAATAAAAGCAAGTAAAGGACAAAAAATGGTACATATAGGTAACGATTGG
>JAGALI010000038.1 GCA_017625275.1 Clostridia bacterium | reverse complement strand
CTAATCTCTCTTTATTAACCCATGTTTCACCTAACTCTACACAGTTCACACATTCCGGCATATCCTCCAATCTCAATGACTTAGTCAAGGTACTCATTAACCTTCTTGAGCAGGCATTGAGTCTTGCAAAATATCCACCATCCAAAGAATATATTGCCACCTCCTGTGTGTCGAGCATATCCTCCAGTACTGCTATTGCATGATAAAAAATTTCGCTTGGATGCACTGAATTAAGCTGCTTCGTCGCCGCATAGATACGTCCAAAGCTGTTTCTATAATTCACGATTTGGTTACTATAGCTTTCCTTATTTTCCAATACTTTGGTATATAACTCGTTTAAATAGACATACTTATCCTCTAAAACCTCCTGACTCTTCTGCGAGTTCTTCACCATGTCCTTATACCGATCCTTGGTATAGCCTGCAATAGAGCCTGCTAGCATATAGGTTGCAAAGGGCAACCAGTTTATGATGTTATAAAACTGTATCTGCCAATTTGTACTCCCTTTTAAGCCCACAAAATACATGATACAAGCTGCAATGGAAGCCACGATTCCATATCGAAGCCCATACATCATTCCTGCAATTACCACAAAGAACAGTCTAAAATCCGCAAAATCCAATAGCTGCATATTTCTCGTTTTGACTGTCAACCATTCACAGAATACAAATAACAGAATAAGCTCTATCAGATTTAACATGCGTTCTCTCAGTCTTGCATGCTCGCTTTTTCGAATACGCTCTCGAAATGATTCTTTTTCTTCCTTTGGTTTACTCTGCAAGTTATCATACCAATCACCAATACAATTTTTGATATTTTCTTTCGGAAACCATCCATATTTATAGCGAAGCTCTTCTTTCTTTTTTCTCTTTACAAATTCCAATTCACCAAAACGTACCTCATCCAAAAGCTGTGTACGCCTGCACGCCTTTTCTACTTCTGTAACAAGATTCTGCAATGTAATCTCATTACCACCATATAAATCATATGACTGATAACCAGATTCTCCCTCCTCAAAATATGCATTTAAAAATTCTGCCAAATCACTTCCAAAGAGAAAATCAACCACCTGTCCGCTAGCATATACAAATTTCATCTTTTTCTCATTGATGATATTCGTAAGCCACTCCTCAAATAGTCCCACTGCCTTGTCCTTTGCAACAAGAAACGGTACTGACAGCTTTAGAAGTGAATTCCCCTCCTGCACATAATGAAGGCACAGTTCATCCGTTGCATTCTCTACAATCTGATAGGTACTTTCATATGCCCAGGATACCTCCTTTGAATAAGTAACATAGACCAGCTTGGTCTTTTCTCTTATCTTACACAGCGAAAAAATATGCGCCAAATAAGAAAGCTCCCGATACGAATCCTTTGCTAAACCTCTTGAAAAATACACCACATAATCAAAATTAAAGGTATGAAAGATATGTTCAAACTCCTCCTGCTCCATCGTAAACTGATAAGGTGTAACATTCTTCCTATTCCATTGCTCTGCCTGTTTACCGCATATAACAATCTTATGCTGCGAAGCCAGCACTGAATAAAATTCCTTATCCAAATAATCGATATTTCCTGTTATCAGAATTTCCATTCCAATACCTCCAACGATCCTATTATTTGTTAATAATAAAAAAAAGGCAATATATACTTTAATTATACTACCGCCTTTTTGTATATTCTATTATTTTGTTGATATTTTTATTGTTTTCTGTTTTTATACTTTTGAGCCATGCCATTCATAAATTTGTATATTGAAGTTCCTTCAACATACAAATTTATTTCATGTCGGGCTTTCGCCCTATAAAAATAAAAAATAGACACATCATGTGCGCAAGCGCCCAATGTGTCTATTTTCCATTTTTGCATGGCTCAATGCTTATTCATACTGTGCCCGATACATCTGGTGATAGAATCCTTTTCTTTCCATCAGCTCGGTGTGGGTTCCCTGCTCAACAATCTCACCATGATTCACAACCAATATCTCATCAGCATTCTGAATGGTAGAAAGCCTGTGTGCAATGACAAAACAGGTTTTATTCTCCATCAGCTTACGCATTGCCTTCTGAATCTGCTGCTCCGTTCTGGTATCAACATTGGAAGTTGCCTCATCAAGAATTAACATATTCGCATCTAATAGCATGGCCCTAGCGATTGTTAACAGCTGTTTCTGTCCCTTTGATATATTCGTTCCATCGTCCGTTAAAATCGTCTGATAACCATTCGGAAGATGCTTAATATAAGAATGAATCCTTGCTGCCTTAGCTGCCTCCATGGCATTCATGGCCCGCAGTTCTTCTTCTTTCACATCCCTCTCATGAAAATCATGGATCGCGTTTTTGTCTCCTTGATCATCAATATATGCATTCCCTCTGTAGTCAATGACCTGGAATG
>JAGALI010000037.1 GCA_017625275.1 Clostridia bacterium | reverse complement strand
TATGGCGCATATACATTGAGCGCGCCGGCATTTTATGGATATTATAACGGATATTCCTCGGCGCTAACAATGACCTTTGATGACGGCTATGATATTGGTACGGGTCAATATATAAATAGCATATATAGACAATATGGCTTTAGAGGCACAGCTATGCTGGGCGTAACATTCCTTCAAACAGAGGATGAAAATAATAACAAAATAGATAATGATTGGCTTATTTCAGAATGGAATGAGGTGTTGGCTGAGGGCTATTTGGATGTTGGCTGTCATGGATACGACCATTTAAATCCAGTCGGACTTTCAAGCACCTTGTACGAGCATGAAATTAAGGACGCAATTTATTATTTGAGAGAAAAATTCCCAACTCAAAGAGTTCTTACCTATGTAACTCCATTTGCTCATATAGATGAGTCATATAAGGAGTATTTAAATGATTATGCAATTTCTAATCGTCTCGAAGCAGACGGCAAGGATATAAAAATAGGAGAAAGCTACGATTTATATAAGGTTAAATCAACCTCTATATTGGCTGAAATGAATGCCGCAGGCTTCAACACTAGCATTGGTAATGCCTTGAAGCAAAAGGGCAGATGGACGGTTGAGCTTTATCACTGTGTAAGAGATAACGCAAGTGGTAGAGATGCCACTAAGACATTTTTTGCAGAGCATTGTAAGTATATTTACGATAATTTTAAGGATACAACATGGGTTGCATCCTTTGAGGATGTTTCCGTTTATTTAAAACAACTAGAAAACTCTACAATAAATTATGTGTCATCAGATAGAGAATCAATGACTTTAAGTATAAACTGCTCGCTTGATAAGGATATTTATAATTTCCCAATGACAATAAAGGTTCAAGTTCCTGGAACCGTTACATCTGCATATACCGTGATAAATGGAGAGGAGCAAACGCTTGAGGTTATTAGAGGAAGTGGAGTAAATGCAGTTGTTGTAAAGAACGCACCTGCTAATGGAGAGCCTGTAAAAATCTATTTTGGTGGAAACAATGTTTATAATAATTCCTGCCCACACAATTATATACCGCAGGATGCAGTTGCCCCAACCTGTGGCACACATGGATATACACCTTATAAGTGCTCACGCTGTGGCGCAGCCTATAAAACAAATTTCACATCTCCACTAGGACATGATTTTACAGGTGAAAGAGAAGCTGTAAAAACAGCAACGGAGCTTGAGGATGGACTTGATAAAATCAAGTGTAAAACCTGTAACAAATATAAAGAAATACCTACTAAATTTGGAAATGTAGCAAAATATTCCGTTATAAACACAAGTGAAGGCATAAACGAGTGGACATATTCCGCAAGCATGGTGGATGATGACTTGACAACAGGCTGGATTTGTGGAACATCTGCGCCAGAGATTTCCTTCGCCTTTAATTCGGCAAAAATATCATCTGCTGAAATCACGTTTTTTAGAGAATATGCTATGACACAAGGCTTTAAGGTGCATGCCTTGATAGACGGGGAATGGACGGAGCTTCATTCTTGGAGTAGCGAGGATGACGAGTCTGGTGATTCGCAAATAACCGTTACAATAGATATAGAAAAAAGAATGACAGGAATTAAATTCTGCTTTGAGGGAACATCTGAAGGATGTACCAATGTCAAGGAGATTGCTTTGACTGGCGTGGTTGATAAATAACAAAAATCGAGGCGATTTGCCTCGATTTTTTAATTCTTTTTATATTTCTCCTTAAGCTTACCCTTGAAAAGGCTAAAATCGCCTTTGAAAGCCCTTAAATCGATTAAAACACACACAGTGAATGCTACTAGAGTTATTCCAAGATATATAGGGATTGCGTACCATAAAATAGGAACATAGAAATTAGACGAATTGTTGCCCATTAGGAATGATGGGG
>JAGALI010000036.1 GCA_017625275.1 Clostridia bacterium | reverse complement strand
CAAGCGTATTGTGCAGCCAAATTGGAATCTTTTAGGTTCCCCCAAATATTGGCGTAATTTTTTTTGCATCACAGGTAAGACTGAGGGCAACGAAAAGTCCACAATCTCTTGGGAGAGCACAGGCTATGTAAACAAGGAAGCAATTAAGTATGTAGTAAAAGAGGCTAACGCTTAATTTAACAACTAAATTTTGCCGACGCCCAGCGCGTCGGCAAATTTTTAATAAAAAAGGATTTTAACATGGATTTTTTGATTACGCTCGTAAACGGACTTAGCCTGGGTGGCATTTATGCAATGATTGCCCTTGGCTACACCATGGTTTACGGTATTGCAAAGATGCTTAACTTTGCACACGGTGATATTATAATGGTTGGTGGCTATACCATTTTGCTATTCCTTCCAATAAATCCCGTGCTTGCAATTGTCGCAGCGATAGTATTTTGTGTGATCGTTGGTATAGTTGTAGAAAAATGTGCATATAAGCCACTTCGTGGCTCATCACCACTTGCAGTTCTTATTACTGCCATTGGTGTTAGTACACTTCTTCAAAGCCTTGCGCAGGTGCTTTTTGGCTCTGCTCCAAAGCAACAGATGGTTGACCTTGGTGCGCTCAAGATAGGAGAGCTTTCTATTGGCTATTCAACAATTATCACTCTCGTATGCTCGATTGCTGTAATGGTGGCGCTCAACCTTTTTGTAAAATATACAAAGACAGGTCGCGCAATGGTTGCAGTATCAGAGGATAAGGGCGCTGCACAGCTAATGGGCATCAATGTAAACTTTATTATTATGATAACCTTTGCAATCGGCTCAGCTCTTGCTGCGCTTGCAGGCTTATTCTATTTCTTAAAAATACAAACAATGACAACAACCTTTGGTGCTTTGCCAGGTATTAAGGCGTTTACTGCCGCAGTTATCGGTGGTATCGGCTCAATTCCAGGCGCGATGGTTGGTGGACTCTTGCTTGGTGTTATTGAGTGTATTGCACAGTCAATTCCTGCGCTTTCTCCATATACCGACGCGATAGAGTTTTCAATTCTTATTATAATTCTTCTTGTTAAGCCAACAGGCCTACTCGGTAAGAAGAGAAGGGAGAAGGTATAATGAGTAAATTCACTAGCACTTTTAAAAGCATTAAATGGAAGAAATATATAAATTACATAGCAATAGCTATTGTAACTATAGTTCTTGGTGCGCTTTCTATGGGTGGCGCGCTTCCACAATCAACGCTTTATTTGCTTGAAAAAATTGCGATAAGCATTATTCTTGCTGTATCTCTCAGCCTTGTTGTTGGCTTCCTTGGTGAGCTTTCGCTTGGACACGCAGGCTTTATGTGCGTTGGCGCATATCTCGGTGGAAAGATTTCGGCAGTTATTGCCTCTACCGCGCTTGGAAATGGTATTGTAACACTTATAATTTCACTTATCGTTGGTGGTATCTGCGCAGGAGCCTGTGGCTTTATTGTAGGCCTTCCAGCGCTCCGTCTAAAGGGTGACTACCTTGCAATTGTAACCCTTGCATTCGGTGAAATTGTTAAGGTTATCTTCCAAAACTCAAGCGAAAAGAGCTTCGGTGGCCCTATCGGACTTCCAACCCCAAGATTTGACAAGCAATATCTATTCATTGTTGCATTTTTAGTAGTTCTTTTGACTCTTGCAGTAATTCAAAATCTTATCAAGAGTAAGCACGGACGCGCTATAACAGCTATACGTGATAATGAAATTGCGGCAAGGGCAACAGGAATTAATGTAACAAAATATAAGCTCATGGGCTTTATTATCGCAGCCGTATTCGCAGGCTTTGCAGGCGTGCTATTCAGCTATAGCCAGAACAATGTATCAAGCGCAACCTTCGATTATAACTACTCAATCGAAATCCTTGTAATGGTAGTTCTTGGTGGTATGGGTAGCATAAACGGCTCAATTATCTCAGCAACCCTTATAACCTTCCTTAATGTACAGCTTCAAAACGTCCTCAAGGGCGACCTTGCAGTGCTTAAGGACCTTATCTATGCGCTCATTCTTATCGTGCTTGTTATTTATAATAATGCACCAGCGCTTAAGGGCTTCCGTGAGAAATACAACCTCAGAAACCTCTGGCACAAAATCTTCAAGCCAAAGCATGACCCCGCAAAGGTTCGTGACGACGCTGCAAGATGGGATGTAGTTCCTACAAAGATTGCCATGGATGAGGTTCTCTCAACTGATATTGTCATTGACAATGTTGGTGACAATAGCGCTGACATCGGCGAGAGAGGGGGTAATAAGTAATGGCTAATAAATTTACACTTACCCTCAAAAAGGCGCTTGATGCCATAAGGGCTAAGCTTTCAAAGAAGCCAGAGCCTCGCAAAACAATTGAGAGCGATTTTGTGCTTGAAACGGAAAGCCTTGGCATCACCTTTGGTGGTCTTAAGGCGGTACAAAATGTAAATCTCAAGATTAAGAAAAACGAAATCTATGGACTTATCGGCCCAAATGGTGCAGGTAAGACAACAGTATTTAATCTCTTGACAGGCGTATATTTGCCAACAGATGGCACCTTCTACCTCGGTGGCGAGGAGCTAAAGGGTCTTCATCAGGAGCAAATCAACCACAAGGGAATTGCAAGAACCTTCCAAAACATTCGTCTTTTCAACAACATGACCGTTGTGAGAAATGTAATGGTAGGACTTCAAAATCAGCCTGAATATAAGTGCTCACTTTTCGAAAGCCTGTTCCGTCTGCCGAGACATTTTAAGACCGAGAGGGCTATGAGAAAGAGAGCCAAGGAGCTTCTTGAAATCTTTGGACTTCTAGAGGAAAGAAACAATCTTGCTTGTAACCTTCCTTATGGTAAGCAGAGAAAGCTTGAGATTGCTCGTGCTCTCGCTACAAATCCAAGGCTTTTGCTTCTTGATGAGCCAGCAGCAGGCATGAACCCAAATGAAACAGCAGACCTTATGGACACCATAAGATTAATAAGAGACAAATTCGATATGACCGTGCTTCTTATTGAGCACGACCTTAAGTTTGTATCAGGACTTTGTGATAGAATTACTGTTCTTAACTTCGGTACAGTTCTCACAGAGGGCACAGCACAGGACGCGCTTAACCACCCTGATGTAATTAAGGCATATATTGGAAACTAAGGAGGAGCTATGGCACTTTTAGAGGTAAAGAACCTCGAGGTTTATTATGGCGTAATTTGCGCCATAAAGGGTATCTCCTTCGAGGTAAATAAAGGGGAAATAGTTACCCTTATCGGCGCAAACGGTGCTGGTAAAACAACTACAATGCAAAGCATTATGGGTCTTATTCACGCACGCTCAGGCGAGATAATCTATAACGGACAGTCAATCGCAGGAATGCCATCACACAAGATAGTGCACCTCGGCATGACACAGGTTCCAGAGGGAAGAAGAATCTTCTCGGAGCTTACCGTTTATGAAAATCTTATGATGGGTGCATACACTAAAAAGGATAAGGCGCAAATCAAGGCAAATCTTGACGAAATTTATGAGATGTTTCCAAGACTTCTTGAAAGAAAAAACCAAGTGGCAGGAACTCTCTCTGGTGGAGAACAGCAAATGCTCGCAATGGGTAGGGCAATGATGTCGACCCCAGACCTTTTGATGCTTGACGAGCCATCTATGGGTCTTTCACCCCTGCTCGTTGACCAAGTATTTGAAATTATTAAGCGCTTCCACGAAAAGGGAACCACAATTCTCCTAGTAGAGCAAAACGCAAACAAATCCCTCGCAATAAGCGACAGAGCCTATGTTCTAGAGAACGGAAAAATAGTTCTTTCTGGAACGGGTAAGGAGCTTTTGGCGTCAGAGGAAATCAAAAAAGCCTATTTGGGAGGCTAATAAGCTACGCAATACAATTTAAAATCTCCCAAAATTAGAGTCGAGCGATTCGACGGAGGAAAAAATGAAAGCAGTTATAACAGTAATTGGTAAGGATAGCGTTGGAATCATCGCTACTATCAGCGCAGAGTGCGCAAAATATGGTGTTAATATCATAGATATTACTCAAAGCGTAATTCAAGATTATTTTGCAATGATTATGCTTGTTGAAATTGACAACATGAACACCAACTTTGGCAATTTCAAGGCAGAGCTTGAGGGTGTTGGCAAGGAGAAGAGCCTTGATGTTCGCGTAATGCACGAGGACATTTTCAACACAATGCACCGTATTTAAGGAGTAGAAATGCTTAACACTAACGATATTCTTGAAACTATAAATATGATAAGGCAGGAGAATCTTGATATTCGTACCATAACAATGGGAATATCACTTCTTGACTGCATTAGTGATGATAAGTCGCGTCTTGAAGCCAAGATATACGACAAAATCACAAAAAGCGCGCGCGACCTTGTAAAAACAGCGCTAGACCTAGAGCAGACCTATGGTATTCCAATCATTAACAAGCGTGTTAGCGTAACTCCTATTTCGCTTGTTGGTGCTGACTTCGGCCCAGAGGAATATGTTCGTCTAGCAGGCGTGCTTGAAAAGGCAGCGAATGAGCTTGGAATTAACTTTATCGGTGGCTTTGGCGCTCTCGTTCAAAAGGGAATGACAAGAGGCGCAAAAAATCTCATTGAAGCAATTCCAGAGGCACTTTCCACAACAACAAAGGTTTGCTCCAGCGTTAATGTTGCCTCAACAAAGGCAGGCATTAATATGGACGCAGTAAAGCGCATGGGAGAAATTATGCGTGAAACAGCAATCCTCACAAAGGATAATGATTCCATCGGCTGTGCTAAGCTTGTGGTGTTTGCAAATATCCCTGAGGATAATCCATTCATGGCAGGCGCTATGCACGGCATGGGTGAGAGCGACACGGTAATCAATGTTGGTGTCAGTGGCCCAGGCGTTGTTGCCTCAGCTATTAAGAGAGAGGGCTTTTGCGACTTTTCTCGTCTTGCCGACACAATTAAAAAGACTGCATTTAAAATTACAAGAGTTGGTCAGCTTATCGCCTATGAGGCATCAAAGCGCCTAAATACCCCTTATGGTATCATTGACCTATCTCTTGCGCCAACTCCAGCAGTTGGTGATAGTGTTGCTCATATTCTTGAGAATATGGGTCTTGAAAAATGTGGAACACACGGAACAACAGCAGCCCTTGCAATGCTAAACGATGCAGTTAAAAAGGGTGGCGTTATGGCATCAAGCCATGTTGGTGGCTTGAGTGGTGCATTTATCCCTGTATCTGAGGACGCAGGTATGATTAGCGCAGCCGAGTGTGGTGCACTCACCATTGAAAAGCTAGAGGCAATGACAGCCGTTTGCTCGGTAGGTCTTGATATGATTGCCGTTCCAGGTGATACTCCAGCCTCAACCCTCAGTGGTATAATTGCAGATGAAATCGCCATAGGCGTTATAAACAACAAAACAACAGCCGTTCGTCTAATCCCAGTAATAGGAAAGGATGTCGGCGAAAGCGTTGAATTTGGTGGACTTCTTGGTCATGCGCCAATTATGCCACTTAATAAATACTCAAGCGAAGAATTTATTAGCAGGGGGGGACGCATTCCAGCGCCCATTCACTCCCTAAGGAACTAATAAACGGCGAAATACTGCGTTGCTACTCGTAGCCGACCTCGGAGTACGCCATGTACACCATCGTCCGTCTACTTGCCGTTGCGCCTTGTCTTTCTTGTTT
>JAGALI010000035.1 GCA_017625275.1 Clostridia bacterium | reverse complement strand
CTATTTTGCGAGGTTAACCCAGTACCTGTAAAATGCGCCATGACTCATATGGGCTATACTGAAAATGTACTTCGCTCCCCACTTTATCCAATGGAAGAAGCACATGAGCAGGCTCTTGTGCAAAAAATGAAGGAATTAGGTTTAATATAATGAAGGTATTAGTAGTAGGCGCTCTTGGAATAATGGGTGGCCATGTTATAAACGCTGTAAATCGCGCAGGACATGAATGTGTAGCGTATGTTGATGTTAAGTATGCAGAAGATGCTATGGCGAATGAATATACAAAAATTGCCGATGTTAAGGAAAAGGCAGATGTGATTATAGACTTTTCCTTCCACGGCTTAACCTCTGAAATTACCGAATATGCAATAAAAACAGGCACACCAGCAATACTTGCTACAACAGGTCAAACTGATGAGGAAAAGAAGATTATAAAGGAAGCCTCAAAAAAAGTAGGAATTTTCTACACTGGAAATATGTCTGTTGGTATTGCAACCCTTTGCGATGTTGTTAAAAGGGTTGTGGCTGTTTTCCCAGATGCCGATGTTGAAATTATTGAAACTCATCATAACAGAAAGCTTGATGCACCCTCAGGAACCGCAAAAATGCTTTTTGATGCAGTTAAGGAGGCTCGCCCCTCAGCATATGCAAATCAAGGCAGAAACGGGCTTTGTAAGCGTGAGAAGGACGAGGTTGGCATAAGCTCAATAAGGACAGGCAACATAGTGGGAATTCACGAGGTTATAATAGGCACAAACACAGAGCAAATCACTCTAAAGCACGAGGCGTATGATAGGGCACTCTTTGCCGATGGAGCAATCAAGGCGGCAGAGTTTATGTGTGGTAAGAGCGCAGGATTATATACAATGAAGGAGCTTTTGAAGGGCTAATGTTACACGAAAATCTAACCGTAAACGCGCTCGGACATCTTTGTATTGCTGGCGCAGATACCGTAGAGCTTGCAAGGCAATATGGCACTCCTCTTATGGTTATGGATGAGGAGCGAATTAGAAGAAATTTCCGTATCTATAAGAATGCCATGTCAAAACATTTTGGCGAGGGCTCTTTCCCTGCCTTTGCTAGCAAGGCGTTTTCCTGCAAGTACATTTATAAAATAGCCAAGGAAGAGAATGTAGGAATTGACATTGTTTCCTCTGGAGAGCTTTATACGGCGCTAAAGGCAGGCTTTGATGTATCAAAATCATTTTTCCATGGAAATAATAAGACGGATTTTGATATAGAATATGGTATTTCAAATGGCGTTGGACATTTTGTAGTCGATAATATGACCGAGCTTGATTCTATAAACGAAATAGCTGGTAAAAAGGGAATAATTCAGCCTGTTTTGCTTCGCTTGACACCTGGAATTGACCCTCATACCCATGCAGCAATCACAACCGGACAGGTTGATAGTAAGTTCGGAATAGCAATTGAAACAGGACAAGCAACGGAGGCAGTAAAATACACTCTTACAAGGAAAAATGTGCGTCTTGACGGCTTCCATTGCCATATAGGCTCGCAAATATTTGACATCAAGCCATTTTGCGATGCAGCAAGGCTTATGATTAAATATATTTCAAGCCTTAAGGTAGAGCTTGGCTATGAGGCTAGCATACTTAATCTTGGCGGTGGATTCGGTGTAAAATACATTGAGGCACAGCCTGAGCTTGATTATGCAGAGTTTATAAGACTAGTATCACAGTTCATAGATAATGAGGTAAGTGTATCAGGCATTAAAAAGCCTACAATTGTAATGGAGCCCGGCAGAAGCATAGTTGCAGATTCCTGCTTGACCCTATATACAGTAGGCGGAACAAAGCAAATCCCTGGCTTTAAAAATTATACCTCTGTTGATGGTGGAATGCCAGACAATCCAAGGTATGCACTTTATCAATCCGACTATACCGTTTGCCTTGCATCTAGAATGAATGATGAGTGCGATTTTGAGTGCACAATTGCAGGCCGTTGCTGTGAGAGTGGAGATTTGCTACAGGAGAATGTTTTAATTCCAAAGCCGCAGAGAGGAGATATCCTCGCAGTGCTTGTTACAGGAGCATATAATTACTCAATGGCAAGCAATTATAATAGAATTCCACGCCCAGAAGTTTTGGGAATAAAGGACGGTAAAGAATTTGAAATTATAAAAAGAGAATCCTTTGCTGACTTGATTAAAAACGATTTATAGCAATTTTTGAATTTAAAAATTGTAAATTAATTAAAATACAAAATAATAATTTTAGAATTTATAAATTTTAAAATTTAATATCAACAAATTAAAAAGAAAAATCCTTGCCAAACGGCAAGGATTTTTTGCTTGGTTTTATTTCTTTTTCTCGATAATCTCAGTAAAGAGCTTGTTAGTCATTTCGTCAATTGACATAGCGCCACAGTCAATACCACCACGGGCACGTAGAGAAACAGTTCCACTCTCAACCTCATTGTTACCAACAACAATGACATAAGGAACCTTTTGAAGCTGAGCCTCGCGGATTTTCTTACCCATTGTTTCATTTCTAGCATCAATTTCAACTCTCATATTAAGAGCGTCCATTCTAGCCTTAACGCCCTCGGCATAAGCCTCGCAGTCAGAGTTAATAGGAATAATAACTGCTTGTGTAGGAGCTAGCCAGAGAGGAAGAGCACCAGCATATTTTTCAAGTATAAGAGCAAGAGTTCTTTCGTAACATCCAAGTGATGTTCTGTGAATGATATAAGGAGTTGCCATTTGATTGTTAGAATCTACATATTCCATACCAAATTTCTTTG
>JAGALI010000034.1 GCA_017625275.1 Clostridia bacterium | reverse complement strand
GAAGGATGCATTATGAGAAAAATCGCGTTTACTAATGGAATGATTTTTAATTCCAATACTGAAGCTTTTGTTTCTGCTACTGTGCTTTGCGAGGATGGCTTTATTTCCGATGTTACTCGTGACGAGGTGCCTTATGATTATGAAATCGTTGACCTTCAGGGTAAGTATTTAATTCCTGGTCTTGTTGATGTTCATACTCACGGCATTGGTGGCTATGATTTCAATGATGCAAAGGAAAATGAAATTCCGTTTATGTGCTCAAAATATGCGCGAATGGGTACAACCTCTATTATGGCGACACTTGCCTCCGATACTCTGACGCATCTTACAAATTCAATTTTTGCGATAAATCAAAACAGACTCCACACACGAAATGGCTGTGCAAACATTATTGGTATTCACCTTGAGGGAAGATATCTAAACCCTGAGGCGAGGGGTGCACATGCTGAGCATCTTTTGGCTAAGCCTAGTGCTTCCGAGCTTGCCGAGCTTGCAAGCTGTATGATGCCTCATCCTATTCACGCATCTGTTGCACCTGAGGTTGAGGGTGGAGATGAATTTATAAAGAAGGCGAACGAGCTTGGTGTAACTGTTGGAATTGCACATACTACTGCGACCTATGAGCAGGCTATGCACGCGCTTGCGCTTGGTGCTCGCTCCTTTACTCACACCTATAATGCTATGACTAAGATACATCATCGAATGCCTGGTGCAGCCGTTGCGGCGCTGACAACTGATGAGGCTTATGCTGAGGTGATTGCTGACGGCTTCCATTCGCATCCTGCCATGGTAAAGCTAGCCTACAAATCAAAGCCAAAGGATAAGCTGGTGCTTATTACTGACTCAATTGCGGCAGCGTGTATGCCTGATGGTGCAGCATGCACTGTTGCAGGGCTTACTGTAAATGTAAAGGACGGCTGTGCTGTGAACGAATTTGGAGTTATTGCAGGTAGCACGCTTTCAATGTTCAAGGCCGTTAAGAATTTTATGAAATTCTGTGGCATAACTCTAAACGAGGCACTTAAGTACGCAACTATTAACCCTGCAAGCATGGTTAAGGCAGACTTCGTTGGAAGAATTGCAAAGTGCTATCGCGCTGATTTCATTGCTATTAATGATATTGAAAATCCAGAGATTGACACCGTATATGTTGGTGGTCAACGAGTAATATAAGAGGAATTAAAAATGGACAACAAGAAAAAATTTTATATGACTACTGCTATTGCCTATGCTTCTGCTAAGCCTCACTTTGGCAACACCTATGAGGTTATTGCATCTGACGCATATGCAAGATACAAAAGACAAAGAGGCTACGATGTGCGCTTTATGACCGGTACTGATGAGCATGGTCAAAAGGTTGAAAACCTTGCCAAGGAGGCAGGCGTTTCACCACAAGCGTATGTTGATAACATCTCTGGCGTTATAAAGGGCGTTTGGGGTCTTATGAACTCATCTCACGACCACTTTATTCGTACAACTGATGATTATCACAAGAGAGCTGTTAAGAATATCTTCAAAAAGCTTTACGACCAAGGCGACATTTACAAGGGCTCCTATGAGGGCTGGTATTGTACCCCTTGCGAGTCCTTCTTCACCGAAACACAGCTGGTTGACGGCAAGTGTCCTGACTGTGGCCGTGAGGTTACTAAGGCAAGCGAGGAGGCATATTTCTTCAAAATGAGCAAGTATGCTGACAGACTTATGAAGCACATTGAGGAGCACCCAGAGTTCATTCAGCCTGAGAGCCGTAAGAACGAAATGATAAACAATTTCTTAAAGCCAGGTCTTCAAGACCTTTGTGTTTCGAGAACTGCCTTTTCTTGGGGTATTCCTGTTGATTTTGACCCTAAGCATGTTACCTATGTTTGGATAGATGCTCTATCTAACTATATAACTGGTCTTGGCTACGACCCTGCAAATGAGGTACAGCCAGAGCTATTCCAAAAATACTGGCCTGCTGATGTTCATATT
Organism: Clostridia bacterium; assembly: GCA_017625275.1. GTDB lineage: Bacteria > Bacillota > Clostridia > Oscillospirales > CAG-272 > RGIG2000. The sequence goes on along the minus strand of JAGALI010000034.1, from coordinate 7,376 downwards.
ATTGGAAAGGACATTGTTCGCTTCCATACTATTTACTGGCCTATTATGCTTATGGCACTCGACCTTCCACTTCCAAAGAAGGTATTTGCACATCCTTGGTTTAAATTTGGTGTTGACAAGATGTCAAAGTCCAGAGGAAATGTTGTGTATGCTGATGAGCTTGCCGAGAAATTTGGTGTTGATGGCGTAAGATATTATGCTATTAGCGAAATGCCTTATGCAAATGATGGTAGCATCACCTATGAAAGCGTTATTACTCGCTACAACATGGACCTTGCAAATAATCTCGGAAACCTTGTTAGCCGTACTATCGCAATGACAAAGAAATACTTTGATGGCGTTATTCCTACACCTAATGAGGAAACAGAGCTTGATAAGGAGCTTAAGGACGCGTGTGCTACTGCGTACACTAAATTCTGTGAGCTTATGGACGATTACCATATGGCTGATGCAACCTCTGCCGTTTTTGATATGCTCAGCCGTGCTAACAAGTATATTGACGAGACTACGCCTTGGATTTTGGCAAAGAGCGAGGATACAAAGCCACGCCTTGCAACTGTTATTTACAATCTACTTGAGGCTATCAGAATTGGTGCTGTGCTTCTTAGCCCAATTATCCCTGCAACCTGCGATGAAATATTTAAGCAAATCAACACAGCCTTAACAAGCTATGACGATGTTGAGTTTGGCAAGCTTGTAAGTGGTCAGTGTGTTGGAGAGAGCAAAATTCTCTTTAGCAGAATTGACGAGAAGGCAATGCTTGAGCAAATTGAGGCGGAGCGCAAGGCAAAGGAGGAGGCTGAAAAGCCTATTGAAAAGCCAGAGGGCTGTGCTATTATCACAATCGACAAATTCGCTGAGGTAGAGCTTCGCACCGCTCAAATTATCGCCTGCGAAAGGGTTCCAAAGGCTAAAAAGCTTTTGAAGCTTCAGGTTGACCTTGGCTATGAAAAGCGTCAGGTTGTGTCTGGAATTGCTAAATTCTATGAGCCAGAGGAGCTTATTGGCAAAAAGGTAATTGTAGTTGCTAACCTTGCACCTGCTACTCTTTGTGGCATTGAATCAAACGGCATGCTTCTCGCCTCTGGTGAGGAAACTGTAAGAGTTGTATTCCTTGACAAGGATACTCCAAACGGCGAAAGAGTAAGGTAAACGCAATAAATATTCAAAAGAGATTTTTCCGTGAGGCAAAATCTCTTTTATACCTTAGAACGAGGATTTTAAAATGATTTTATTTGATACTCACGCGCATTGTGATGATGAGCGTGTAAAAAATGAGTTTGGTGATACCGACGCTTACATTAGACATCAGCTTAAGAACGGAGTTGGAGCTATTGTAAACATTGGCACTAACCTTGAAAATTCAAGAGTCAGCATTGCCCTTTCGGAAAAATTTAACGAGGTATATGCCTCTGTTGGCATTCACCCTTATGATATAAGATTTTATGATGATATCGAAAAAGCACTTAACGAAATAGAAAGGCTTCTTTCCTGCGACAAGGTAGTTGCGCTTGGCGAAATCGGTCTTGATTATCACTACGAGGACAGCGACAGGGCTAAGCAAATGGTGTTTTTTAGGGCACAAATGGAGCTGGCAAAAAGGCTTGGTGCTCCTGTTATAATCCACGACAGAGATGCACACGGAGATTGTATGGCTGTTGTTCGTGATTTCCCTGAGGTTACGGGAATTTTCCACAGCTTTTCTGGGTCTTGTGAGATGGCGCGTGAGCTTGTTTCGCGTGGATGGTATATTTCCTTTTCCGGAACACTTACCTATAAAAATGCGCGTCAGCCCGTTGAGGCCTGCGCTAGTGTACCTCTTGACAGACTTCTTATTGAAACCGACTCACCCTATCTTCCACCTGTACCACACAGGGGTGAGATGAACCACCCCCATTATGTAGCACTAACCTGTGCCAAGGCTGCTGAAATTAAGGGCATTTCCACAGAGGAAATGGCAAAAATCACCTTTGAAAATGCAAAGAGGGTCTATAGAATAAAGTAGCCTCATATTATTACCTTGAGGTGATTATATGAAAAGCAATGCGCTGGCATATGCGATGAAATTTATGCTTGTAGCTAGTCTTATTGTTATTTGTGTTTTATTTATTGGCTTTTATTTCTATAAAGCTATTGACAAAAAAGATAACAGCGCCTCGGTCTCTCCTACACCTTCGCAGGGGACCGTGCTTGTAATTGATGCAGGACACGGTGGTGAGGATGCTGGTGCTATTGCCGAGGACTCAACGCTTGAAAAGGATTTAAACCTTAAAATAAGCACACTTATTAAGGTCTTGTGTGATATAAATGGAACCAAAGCCATTATGACGCGTGAGGACGACAGGCTTTTATATGACCATTATGGTGACCTTGAGGACTATACAGGACACAAGAAGGAATACGACCTTAAAAATCGTGTTAAAATCGCAAAGGAGCTTGACGAGTGTGTGTTTTTAAGCATTCATATGAATAAATTTTCAAGCTCCAAATATAGTGGTACTCAAATTTATTATTCTAAGAACAACCCTTCAAGTGAGCTTTTGGCAAGAGCGATACAAAATATGACAAGAGCTCATCTTCAGCCTAATAATAATCGTAAGATTAAGCCCTCTGGCTCGTCTATTTATGTGCTTAATTCTATTGACTGTCCTGCTGTGCTTGTTGAGTGTGGATTTTTGTCAAACGAGGCTGAGCTTGAAAGACTAAAGGATGACGGATATCAAGCGAAATTAGCACTGACAATTTTTGCATCCGTGCTTCCCTCTCTTGAATAATGTCGTATTTTTAGGACTATATAAAGTTGACAAGATTTTACTTATATGATAAAATTTTGTTATAGAATAAATCTAAAGGAATATAAAAATGAAAGCTAAAACTGTTTATGTTTGTACTGAGTGCGATTACCAAAGCCCTAAGTGGCTTGGCTGTTGCCCTAACTGTAAGCAATGGAACACCTTTACTGAGGAGACCTACACTAAGACTCCTGAGGTTAAAATGAAGCGCTCCTCTATCATTTCCGACAGCGAGGACGCTATCAAGTTTGACGAGATGGAGATGCCTAAATATATACGAGCCTCTACTGGCATTTGTGAGCTTGACAGAGTGCTTGGTGGTGGTATCGTAAATGGCTCTGTAATTTTACTTGCTGGTGAGCCTGGTATTGGCAAATCTACTCTACTTATGCAAATTTGCTCAAAGATTCCGTCAAGGATTCTTTATGTTTCTGGTGAGGAATCAAAGGGTCAGCTAAAGCTTCGTGCTGAAAGACTTGGAATTAGTGGCGCTGACACCTATGTTATGACTGAAACTAATGTCGACACAATTATTGAGCAAACGGATAAAATCAAGCCAGAGGTTATGATTATTGACTCTATTCAAACTATGTTTGACCCAGCAAGTGCATCTATTCCTGGTAGCGTTAATCAGGTTAAGGAATGTGCTGTAAAATTCATAGCTAAGGCTAAGAGTCAGGGCATTTCTATAATTTTAGTCGGACATGTAAACAAAGAAGGCGTTATTGCTGGTCCAAAGGTGCTGGAGCATATGGTTGATGCTGTGCTTTACTTTGAGGGCGAAAGAATGCAATCCTATCGTATAATTCGCGCTATCAAAAACCGTTATGGTTCGACTAATGAGATTGGCGTTTTTGAGATGACTGATGTTGGTCTTTGCGAGGTTCCTAATCCCTCTGAAATGCTTCTTTCTGGTCGCCCTGAGGGTGTTAGTGGAAGCTGTGCTGTGTGTATTATGGAGGGTACGCGCCCTATAATCGCAGAAATTCAGGCACTTGCAACCCCTACCTCGTTCCAACAGCCAAGGCGTACAGCAAATGGTCTTGACTACAATAGGGTTTGTCTAATTATTGCAATACTTGAAAAGCGACTTGGGCTTAAATTCTCTGCCTGCGATATTTATCTTAATGTTGTTGGTGGCCTTAGGCTTGATGAGCCTAGTGTTGACCTCGCTGTTGCCCTTGCTCTAATCTCAAGCATTAAGGATATTCCTGTTCCAAAAAATGTACTGGCAATGGGTGAGCTTGGCTTGGCTGGAGAGTGCCGTACAATATCTGACCTTCAAAAAAGAATTAGCGAAAGCTATCGTCTTGGCTTTGATGTTATCGCAATTCCTCAAAAGAGTGACAAAACAAAGCTAAAAATCCCTAAGGGTGTATCTATTATTGATATTAGGAGCGTATATGATGCGCTTTCCCTATTCAAGGAAAATTGATATAGCATAAAAGCGACTTGAAATTAAGTCGCTTTTCTTTTTTATTCATTTTTTTACCATTTTTACATATACTAGAAAAAGCACGGCTATTTTTAAGGGGGATTTTATGTGTTCAATTTGTGGAATTGTTAATTTTAAGGAAAAGGTTGATGCGAGAGCTACTGTTGAAAAAATGAATGCAACAATGAAGCATCGTGGCCCTGACGATAGTGATATTTTTGAAGATGCCCACGCTTGCCTTGGACACAACAGACTATCGGTTGTAGACATTAAAAATGGTCATCAGCCTATGAGAGTGGCTTACGGAAACAAAATATACACTATTGTTTACAATGGAGAGATTTACAACTGTGAGGAGCTAAGGCATGAGCTTAGCGCGCTTGGGATTGAGTTCAAAACGAGCTGTGATACAGAGGTTGTTTTATATGCTTACATTATCTATGGAGAGGACTGTGCCAGCTATCTAAACGGAATTTTTGCGTTTTCTGTGTATGATGGAGAGCGGCTATTCTGTGCACGAGACCGCTTTGGTGTCAAACCGTTTTATTATGCGCTTCTTGGCGATGAGCTTGTATTTGCGTCAGAGATAAAGGCTATGCTTGCTCACCGAAAAACACGACCATGTGTGAGTAAGGAGGGGCTTTGGGAGCTACTTTATTTAAGTCCTAACTTTGTTTCTGGCAAAAGCGTTTTCAAGGATATTTTAGAGCTTGAGGGTGGTGAGTGTCTAACGCTTGATGCGCGTAGCTTTAAAAAACGAAAATATTGGGAAATTGAGGCAAGGCCATATTACAGAGATAGGGCCTTTGCAATTGAAAAAGCCTCTTATCTTGTGAGTGATGCGATTAAGCGTCAGCTTGTTTCTGATGTGCCCCTTTGCGTTTTGCTTTCGGGTGGGCTTGATTCAAGCGTGGTAAGTGCAATTGCAAGCGAGGAATACAAAAGCGAGGGCAGGGTGCTTGACACCTATTCCTTTGAATATGAGGGCAACAAGGGTTCATTTGAAAAAAGCCTTTTTCAGCCACAGAGTGACGATGATTTCGCTATTTTTGCCTCTAACTATATGGGAACTAATCACACTGTTTTAACTGCGCCTACCTCTGAGGTGGCAGGCCTACTTGAGGACGCAGTTTGTTATCGTGATTTACCTGGGCAGGCTGATATAGATTCCTCTCTTTTATATTTCTGCCGTGAAATAAAAAAGCGACACACGGTTGGACTAAGTGGCGAATGCTCCGATGAGATTTTTGGTGGTTATCCTTGGTTTTATCGCCCAGAAATGCTATTTTCCGACTTTTTCCCTTGGATTCATGCACCAAAAATGAGGGCATCTCTGTTTAAGGATAAAGCTATGCGTAGCGAGGCTGGCTATGACTATATAAAGGGTATTTATCGCGACACGCTTTCCTCTTGTCCTACCCTAAGTGACGACAGCGATTCGATGCGCATTTCTAGAATTGCGTCGTATCTATCGGTTAAATTCTTTATGATTTCTCTGCTTCAGCGCAAGGACAGAATGAGCATGGCGAGTGGTGTTGAAATACGAGTTCCGTTTGCTGACCACAGAATCTTTGAATTTGTTTTCAATGTTCCTTGGGAGATTAAGTTTGAAAATCAGGTGGAAAAGGCTCTGCTTAGAAATTCTATGGTTGGGCATTTGCCAGATGAAATTTTATGGAGAAAGAAAAGCCCTTATCCAAAAACTCACAATCCTAAATATCTTGAGGCTGTCCTTTCTATGCTCAAGCAAAGAATGGCGCATGGGGGCTTTTTGAGAGAATTTTTAGACGAGGATTCGCTTTTTGATACTATAAACGGAAGGAAAACCTGGTTTGGTCAGCTTATGGGTGATGCACAGCTTGTGGCGTGGCTAATTCAGCTTGATTATTGGGTAGAAAAATACAACATTAATTTTATATAAAATTAAAAAACCTCTTGACTTTATTTGTCAATGTGATAGAATAGTCTAAGATTGATTATTCTTCTATGAGGTTTTTATGAAAAAAAGCTTTAAGGCAACTATTTGCGCCTCGTGCATTGGTTACTTCACGCAGGCGATTTTAATAAACTTTCCACCACTTCTTTTTGTAACCTTTCAAAAGAGCTTTGAGCTTACGCTAGGTCAGGTTAGCTTGCTTATTGCAATGAACTTTGCAACGGAGCTTATTGTTGACCTGCTATGCTCAAAATTCGTTCCCAGAATAGGATATCGCAGGTGCGTAATTATGGCACAGGTTGCGTCAATTTTTGGTCTTGTTTTATTCCCGACGCTTCCGTTTGTTATGTCAAACAAGCTTTTGGCGCTTATTATTGCTAACATTTGGTGTGGAATCGGTGGTGGCATGCTGGAGGTGCTTATCAGCCCTATTGTTGAGGCGTGTCCTACAACAAATAAGAGTGGTATGATGAGCCTGCTTCACTCATTCTATTGCTGGGGGCAAATGGGTGTTGTGCTTCTATCTACAATTTATTTCCTTACTATTGGAATTGACAACTGGCGTGTGCTTTCGTTTATATGGGCTATTGTTCCTCTCAGCTCGCTTGTTATGTTCTTCTTTGTTCCTATTAATACTCTTGAGGAGGAGGGTGTGGCAAGCGCCTTTAAGCCTTTATTTAAAAACAAGGTCTTTTGGATTTTGTTTGTGATGATGCTTTGCGCTGGTGCTAGTGAAATCGCTGTTTCCCAATGGGCGAGCACGTTTGCTGAGGCTGGTCTTGGCGTTGAAAAATGGATTGGCGACCTTATTGGTCCTTGTCTATTTGCCGTTACTATGGGTGCCACACGTGTATTCTTTGCAAAAAAAGCCGACTCCCTTGTGCTTGAAAACGCAATCTTAATATCTGCTCTATTTACAATAGGCGCATATGTTCTCATCGTATTCTCGCCACTTCCTATAATTTCACTTATCGGCTGTTCACTTTGTGGTGTTGGCTGTGGAATCTTGTGGCCTGGCTCATTCAGCATTTCTACAAAAAGAATTCCACATGGTGGAGTTGCTATGTTTGGGCTTTTGGCGCTAGCTGGAGACCTTGGCTGTCTTAGTGGTCCTGTTTTAGCTGGTGCAATATCAGATGCACTTGGCGGTGAGCTGAAGGCTGGCTTCCTTTTCGCTATGCTATTCCCAATATTACTTGTTATAATGGTATTG
>JAGALI010000033.1 GCA_017625275.1 Clostridia bacterium | reverse complement strand
GGACCAGAGACCTTTGAGCGCTTTGGTAGTTGGAAAAATGGAAAAAGCCAATATTTTGATAATAAATATGCTTTTGTTGAGTCGATTGTTTAAAAATAAAAAAATCCTTGCGATTTTCGCAAGGATTTTTAATTTGCCTCGATAAGCTCAAGCACCTCTATACGACCAATTAAAATATCAGTATATTGTAGGGTAAAGCGCTTGCCTGAATCTATTTCCAAAATTCTAAAGACATGTGGGTAAATCTCCTCAATTTTAACAGCCACATCTCGTAGCTGAATTTTAGGGTGATTTAGCGACACATTGACATGTATTATAGGATTTTTCTCATACAAAAACTTGATTTTAGCCTTGATTAATTCTGTGCTCATAGGTCCTCCTTTAATGCATTTCTTGTATCAATTATACCATGTTTTGTCTTAAATTTCAAGAAACGAAATTTCAAAAAAACCAAAAAAATTCTAAAATAATAGACACATTTCGTGCTCATTTGTTGATTTTAGCATATATTTATGATAAACTGATAATAGCAAAATAAAGGAGAAAAATATGAAAAGGCTTTTATCATTTACTATTGCTCTTATAATATTAATTTTGCCTCTTTGCACCATATCGTGTGGAAAAGGCGAGCGTATTGATGATTATAATATAGTAGTGCCAGCAGAGTGCGATATAACAATTAAGTACGCTGCCGAGGCGCTTGCCACCCTTGCAATGGAGAAAACAGGCAAGGCGCTTGCTATTGTTTCGGATAGCGAGGTGGAGCAAAAGCATGAAATTTTACTAGGAGAGACCAATCGCGAGGAATCAAAAACCACAATCGCCCTTGCAGATAAGCAATATCTTCTTTTTAAAGAGAATGAAAAAATAGTTATAAAGGGCTATGGGATTTATATCGGTGCAGGCTGTGGCGACCTATTTAATAAATATGCTACTGTAACAGATGACGGGGTCGACCTTTCAGACGTGCCAAGTGAGGAGAAGGTGCTTACCTACACCCCTCTTGACACCTATAATAGCGTCATATTTATGATAGGCGATGGTATGGGTAGCACACATATCGAGATGACTGAGTATTCAACCAAGAAGCCGTTTTTAGCAAAAGGCTTTCCAAGCGTTGGTGCATCTATAACTCGTTCTCTTTCTGTAATAAACAAGGAGGCGAGTGCAACGGATAGCGCAGCCTCAGGCACGGCAATGGCAACAGGATATAAAACCATAAATGGCTACATCGGACTTGGTGCACAGTCAGAGCTACTTAAAAATGTGCGTGAGCTGGCGCACGAAAGCGGTGCTAAAACAGCCATAGTCACCACAGACCTTATAACAGGAGCGACCCCCTCGTCATATATGTGTCATAATATATCGCGTGAAAATGACGAGGAGCTTTTAGCAGAAATAAATGCCCTTGTAGGCGATGGGAAAATTGACTATTGTCAGGGCGATGTCGGAGATGAGCTTACCTCTCATACTAAAAAGGCCCTCGACACAGTGTCAAAGGACGGCTCTAAATTCTTTGTGATGATAGAGGAGGGCATTATAGATAAGGCATCACACTCAAAGGAGCATAAGGGCGTAATAGATGCAGTAACGCGCTTTAATGATGCGATAGCATACGCTACTCAATATACCCTTTGTCACCCAGATGTTGCACTTATAGTTACAGCCGACCACGAAACAGGAAACCTAATACTTACAACCCCTGGCGTTTACTACTTTGGCTCATATGCTCACACAAATAAGAATGTGCCAATTTTTGCCATAGGCGCAGGAGTGGACGCGTTAAACGATGTGAAAATTGAAAATGTTTTGCTGGCACAATTTTGCGCCAAGGCATACTCTAGCGACCCATTTGGCGACCAAGCCTATGCCTTTAATAAATAAAAAAAGCCCTAATTACAGGGCTTTTCGTTTTAATGAAATCGTGAGCAGAAAACTGCTCACGATGAAACGGCTTTATGATGAGGTCCTTTATTCCCATTCGATTGTGCCAGTTGGCTTTGGTGTGAGGTCGTAGAGAACACGGTTAATGCCCTCAACCTCGCTTGTGATTCTTGCAGTAATCTTGTGAAGAAGCGCATAAGGAATTTCCTCGATTGTAGCGCTCATAGCATCG